>NZ_CP010049.1:619152-773940 GCF_000973545.1 Blochmannia endosymbiont of Camponotus (Colobopsis) obliquus
TAACATCGGGATATGTATATTACAATATATATCAGGATCTATTTCTATTGAGATAGACCCGCGGTTTTCCTTTAATCATAAAATGAGTATAATTCAAGCTAAAAAAATAATTAACTTATATAAAGAACAAAATATCGATAAATCTCGTATTCTTATCAAGCTTGCCGCTACATGGGAAGGAATAAAAGCAGCAGCGCAGCTAGAAAAAGAAAACATTCATTGTAACCTCACACTTGTTTTTTCATTTGCACAAGCACGTGCATGTGCTGAAGCTAAAGTATTCTTAATTTCTCCATTTGTTGGACGTATTTATGATTGGTATCATCAAAAAAAACCATTAATACCATATTTTGTGGATGAAGATCCTGGTATAAAATCAGTAAAAAAAATTTATAGATATTACAAAAAACATTGTTATAAAACTATAATTATGAGCGCTAGTTTTCGTAAAATAGAACAAATCCTAGCTTTAGCAGGATGTGACTGCTTAACAATTTCTCCAAATTTTTTAAATAAACTTCTCAATACTCATCAAAATGTTGAACAACAACTATTTCCTATGAATAACAAAACATTTAAGCAGCCAATACCTATTTCTGAACCTGACTTCCATTGGGAACACAATAAAAATGCAATGGCTGTTGAAAAACTTTCTGAAGGAATACGTTTATTTGCTTTAGACCAACAAAAATTAAAACAAATTTTAAAAAGAGAGCTATAATTATGGAAAATTCAATAATCTCAAGAAAAAAACTTGCCGATGCTATTCGCATTTTAAGTATAGACGCAATACAAAATGCAAACTCTGGACATCCTGGAGCACCAATGGGTATGGCTGACGTTGCAGAAGTTCTATGGCGCGACTATATGAATCATAATCCCATGAACCCATCGTGGCCAAACCGCGATCGTTTTGTTCTGTCTAATGGACATGCATCAATGTTGCTGTATAGCATATTACATCTTACTGGATATAATCTATCACTGGAAGATATAAAAAAATTTAGAACACTACATTCTAAAACTCCCGGACATCCAGAATATAATCGTACTATTGGAATTGAAACAACAACTGGGCCTTTAGGACAGGGAATTGCTAACGCAGTAGGTTTAGCCATCGGAGAACGTACTTTATCCGCACAATTTAATCGTGAAGAACTTAACATTATTGATCATCATACTTATGTATTTTTAGGTGATGGCTGTATGATGGAAGGAATTTCCCATGAAGTATGTTCGCTTGCAGGTATTATGAAACTTGGCAAACTAATAATATTTTATGATGATAATGGAATATCTATTGATGGAAAAGTAAACGAATGGTTTCAAGATGATACTGAAAGTCGATTTAAAGCATATGGTTGGCAAGTAATACCCGATATAGACGGTCATAATAGCAGTGCTATTAAAATGGCTATTGAAATCGCTAAATCTAATACTAATCAACCATCGTTAATTATCTGTAAAACAATTATTGCTTTCGGTTCACCAAATAAAAGTGGAAATAGCAGTGCTCATGGAGCTCCATTAGGAAAAGAAGAAGTAAAATCAACTCGTATTGCTCTGAATTGGCAAGCAGAAACTTTTTTCATACCACAAGAAATTTATCAAAATTGGAATGCTAAAAGATCTGGACAAAAAAAAGAACTAAATTGGCAAAAAAAATTTAATACATATAAAAAAAGATATCCACTTTTAGCAAAGGAATTTTGGCGTAGAATCCAAGGAGCTCTGCCTGATGATTGGCAATCACAATCCCAAAATTTTATTAAATATTTACAAAAAAACCCTGCAGCAATTGCTACTCGTCAAGCTTCTCAAAATACATTAGAAATATTTGGTCCAATGTTACCAGAACTCATAGGCGGATCGGCAGATTTAACGCCAAGCAATTTAACAAATTGGTCACAAACTACTTCCATTGTCAATAATCCTGCTGGTAACTATATTCATTACGGTGTACGAGAATTTGGAATGACAGCTATTGGAAATGGTATTGCTAATTACGGTGGTTTTTTACCATATACTGCAACTTTTTTAACATTTATTGAATACGCGCGTAACGCTGTACGTATGGCAGCACTTATGAAAAATAGGCATATTATGATTTATACACACGATTCAATTGGATTAGGAGAAGATGGGCCGACTCATCAACCAGTAGAACAACTAGCAAGCTTACGAATGACACCTAATATCAATCACTGGCGACCTTGTGATCAAGTAGAAACTGCGGTAGCATGGAAAACAGCAATTGAAAATCGGACAGGACCAACTGCTCTTATACTTTCTCGACAAAGTCTAAATCAACAAACACGTAATGCGAAGCAATTGATGAATATCTATCGTGGAGGTTATATTCTTAAAGATTGCGAAAATAATCCAGAACTCATTTTAATTGCCACTGGATCAGAAGTAGAATTAGCAGTTGCTGCTTATCAAAAATTAACAAAAGAAGATTATAAAATAAGAGTTGTATCAATGCCTTCAACAAATGTCTTTGAAGAACAAAACCAAATATATCGTGATACTGTCTTACCTCCATTTATAACAGCACGTATTGCTATCGAAGCTGGAAGCCCAGACTACTGGTATAAATATGTGGGTTTAAGTGGCAAAATAATTGGTGTGAGTACTTTTGGTCATTCTGCACCAGCAAAAAAACTTTTTGAATTCTTTGGTTTTACTGTTGAAAATATCATACTAAAGGCGTATGAATTATTAAAAAAATCTTCAATTTAATAATAGATATATTCGAACTATTATATAATAAAAAACTACTAATTTTCATTATATATAAAATTAAAATTAAAACAAAATACATCTTGTATGTATAGGAAATAAAATATTACAAATCAAAAAAAATAAAACTACTTAACATAATTTAACAATAATTTTTCTAAAATATATTTAATATAAATGAGTTATTTTATTAATATAAAAATGTTTATATAATTATAACACATTCTTCAAAATAATTAACTTACACCGTGAAGAAACAATGGTAATTTATTGTAATAAAACATACTAATATAATCATTTAACCAAACATTAATATAAATCTTTAATAAACAACAATATTTCAATATGTTATCTTCAATTATAAAATTAGCTCAACAATTAATAGACAAACCTTCAATTACTCCAAACGATGTTGGTTGTCAATTAATCTTAATAGAGCGTCTAAAAAAAATAGGATTTAACATCCAAAAAATAAACTCCGCTAATGTTTCTAATTTCTTTGCGTGGCGTGGAAAAGGAAAAAAAACTCTAGCATTTTCTGGACATACAGACGTAGTCCCGAGTGGTAATATTAAACTTTGGCATTATCCACCTTTTAAAGGATCACTACATAATAACATGTTATATGGACGTGGAGCAGCAGATATGAAAGGTGCTTTAGCAGCTATGATAATTGCTACTGAAAGATTCGTTGATCAATTTCCTGATCATCAAGGAAGAATTTTTTTTATCATTACTTCCGATGAGGAAGGTAAGGCAAAAAATGGTACGATAAAAATTATCAAATATTTAATGAATCATAAAGAACAAATAAATTATTGTATAATTGGTGAACCATCTAGCTATCGTAAATTAGGTGATGTTATTAAAAACGGACGACGAGGTTCTCTAACAGGGTTATTAATAATACACGGAATACAAGGACATGTAGCATATCCACATTTAGCCAACAATCCCATACATTCAACTATCCCAATTATAAATATTCTGTTATCTAAAATATGGGATACGGGAAACGATACATTTCCACCAACAACATTACAAATTGTTAACATTCGCGCAGGAACAAAAAAAAACAGCAACCTTATCCCTGCAATACTACAAATGCAATTAAATTTTCGTTTTAATAACATATCTACAGAAAATCAACTATGTAAACAAGTAGAAAATTTAATTAAAGAACACGGTTTAAGTTACAATATAAAATGGTTTCTTCACGCAAAACCATACATAAGTTACACAGGTACTTTAACTAATACTGTCATTACAACAATAAAACATTACCAAAAAATCACTCCAAAAATCGAGACGTCTGGTGGATCTTCCGATGGAAGATTTATTTCTTATATGAAATCAGAAATCATAGAACTAGGATTAATTAATAAAACAATACATAAAATAAATGAATGTACAAATATTAACGATCTATATTCACTTAGCCTAATATATAAAAAGATTTTAGAATCATTAATAATTTAATTAATCTAAATTATAAATTAGTACTGAATATTAAACCAAAAAAATTTAAACTAAATTATTAAAATTCTTATAAAATACAACATTATCTAATAAAAATGAAAATACACGACTTTAAATTACTAATTTAAAAAACTATATCTTACATTGTATTAACCATAAATCAATCTCCTGATGATTGCATATCACTGTAATTAATAAAAATTATAAAAAAAATAATTATTTTATATATAATGTATAAAATACAACTGTCACAAACTAGCACGTATTAAAGCTTGTTCTACGATTTTTCTCTTTGAAAATGATAAAGATGTCAGCGGCAATCTCACAGTATCATGCATAATCAATCCTAAAAACTTACATGCCCACTTAACCGGCATAGGATTAGTGTCAATAAACAATGCTTTATGTAAAAACATCAACTTGTTATTAATATAACGTGCATCGGCAAAATTACCATCAGCCGCTAAAGCACAAATCCGTCTCATCTTTTGTGCAGCAACATTTGCTGTAACAGAAACCACTCCCTGTCCCCCAAGTTGCATAAAATCCAACGCACTTACATCATCACCACTCAATAAAATAAAATCATCATTTACTAAATATCGTATTTGATTAACACGATTTAAATCTCCTGTTGCCTCTTTAATACCTATTATATTTTTAATTTCCGATAAACGAGCTATTGTATCAGGCAGTATATCACAACCAGTACGTGCTGGAACATTATATAAAACCTGAGGTAAATCACTATTCTCAGCAATAGCTTTAAAATGTTGAAACAATCCTTCCTGGTTAGGTTTATTATAATATGGAGTAACACTTAAACATCCAACCACTTTTGTATTATTAAAACAACGAGTAAGTAATATAGCTTCAGAGGTAGAATTAGCACCAGTACCTGCAATAATAGGAATTCTTCCATCACTAATATCAAGAACTCTCATAACTACATCAATATGTTCTTTGTGAGTTAATCCTGACATCTCGCCTGTTGTTCCTACTGCAACAATCGCACTAGTACCATGAGTAACGTGATAATCTACCAATTTTTTTAAACCAATTTGATCAACATCACCTTTTTCATCCATGGGAGTAACTAATGCAACTATGCTTCCTGTAAACATTGACCTTTCCTCCATACAACAAATTAATTATAATATTAATAACACAAATATCTATATACTAAACAACATTACATTATTGATTATCTTAGAACAGAAAATGAACATTACAATAATCATAATAACATTTAAAATGTACCTAATAATATATATTCATACATACACAATAATTAGATAATACACATATCTTCGATATACATAATTACAATATTTTTATTATAAAATAATAATTAATTTTTTTATAAAATAATAGATAATCGTAAAATAACAAAATATTAAATATAAATCAAACAATTTACTAAATTCAAATAAATAATATAAACAAAATATATATATTTTATTTAAGAATAAAAATAAACGCTGTTTTAAAGGTATAAATAAATTAAAAAATTTTAATACATTTAAATTAGTAATATAACAAATTATAAATAAAATTTCTTATAATAATAATTAAAAATAAAACAATCATTTTAACATATGCAAAAAATAAACTTTAAAAATTAAATACTAAACAATTAATAAATCAATAAACTACTACACAGAAACATTCATTATTATGTTGTCAAAAAAAATAATTATTGAAATATTTTTATTTCTTATTATAAAATTATAAAATAAATATATTTAAATATATTTTATTTATGTAAACTATAATTTTAATTACTAAATAAATTATAATACATATTTAATTCAATAATTTACATAAACCATGTAAACACCAGCAAACATTAAACATCTTATAAACAACTTTCCAAAAACTATAATAACATTAAATAATTTAACAAAATTAAATTGTCTAATATCTAATATTACAAAATTATACAACATAATGAACTATAATGATAAACCAGATACTGATATAAAAATAAAACTTAAATATTCAAAAAGTAACTTATAATTATATATTTTAGAACAATTAACATGATTATGTATCAATAAATAATTAAAAACAATTTAAACATAATTCAAGTTGTTATTTAGTACCAAATATTTTATCACCAGCATCACCAAGTCCAGGTATGATATAACCATCATCATCAATTCGTTGATCTATAGCAGCTAAATACAATTCAATATCTGGGTGTCGTTGTTCCAATACTGCAATGCCTTCAGGAGCAGCGACTAATACTAATACCTTTATATGTTGACAACCCGCATTTTTTAATAAATCAATAGTAGCCACCATCGATCCACCAGTAGCTAACATAGGATCTACAACCATAGCCATACGCTTTTCAATGTTAGAAACTAATTTTTTAAAATACGGTACAGGACTAAAAGTAATTTCATCTCGATACATGCCTACTATACTAATACGTGCACTAGGTAAATTTTCCAATACCCCATCCATCATTCCAAGTCCAGCCCGTAAAATAGGAACAATGGTTATTTTTTTACCCTTAATCCTTTCTATTTCAACTAAACCACACCAACCTGTAATTGTCACCGTTTCAATTTCTAAATCAGCAGTCGCTACATAAGTCAACAAACTAGCTAATTCTGAAGATAATTCTCGAAAACGTTTAGTACTAATATTATGAACTCTCATCAAACCTAATTTATGTTTTACTAACGGATGTTTAATCTCAAAGATTTTCATGTTAACCTTCTTTGCTTTATATTCAAAATATTAACAAATAAAATCATGAAATTATAATTTTTTTTCCTATATATAATAAAAATATCTTTTCTATTAGACTAATATACTATTTTAATACAAACATATAATAATATTTAAACTTTTTATATTATTTATATTATATCTTAAAATAATTCATAACAACTATAACATGTCATAATGTTAATAATTGTTAAAATAATTCATCTATAACTTTACATAGTATTTAATAAAAATTCACGTTATACAAACACATAAATCAAAAATAAAACATAAAAATACAACATATGTTATATATTACATATGTAACAAATATATAAATAAAAATATACTCATAATCACCACTAGTATATCTTATAATAAAATTTTATTATTTAAAATAAATGTTTTGAATACGATAATAGCAATATTGTAAATTGTAATTAATTCATATCTACTAAAATAACCTGAAACACAAAAAATAAAATCAATAAATGCAAAATAATATAACATTTTATTAATTATTTATTATTTAAAAGATTATGTACACCATAAACATTTTAATTTATACAATCCACTCAAACTCTTATCAGTATATATTATATAGATATAATCTATATAATATATACTGAGATTAAAATAATATTTTAATTACTAAAATATATCATCACCTACATACAATGCACTAAATAATTATAACATTCAAAATATAATTAAATTAATTAAGAAAAATTTTTGTAAAAACTTTTCTTAAATAAAACATCATAAACATAATTTTTATATAAAAATAAAATAAATATTAATCATGAACTTTAATACAAAAAATAAAAATAACTTAACAAAACTACAACTTTACTAATTTTATTATTTTATTTAACCATTATAATATTCATTATAATTAATATAACAATATTATAATGTTTTACATTACTTTTTAAATATTTTTAATTAAAAAAAATAAAAGTAAACTTTAACATTCATATCATGTACATAACAAAAAAATCAAAAAAAAGTTATCAACATTCATCACACTAATAACAATGAGTAAATTACACCTTATTTTTACTTAAATAACAACATTCATATGCAATAAGATTATAAATATATAAATATTTTTTAAAAAAATACTAAAAAATAATTTCTTATTTAAATTTATTCTTAATAATAAAATTAATAAGAGAAAAAAAACCCTTACCTATTTTTAAATTAGTAAAGACCCAAGGACGACCATGACGCATCATATTAGTATCTTTTTCCATAACTTTTAAGGAAGCACCTACATATGGTGCTAAATCAACCTTATTAATAACTAAAAAATCAGAACGAGTAATTCCAGGTCCTCCTTTACGAGGAATTTTTTCACCACCAGACACATCAATGACACAAACATTTAAATCTACTAACTCTGGACTAAAGGTAGCACTTAAGTTATCACCTCCACTTTCTATAAAAATAATATCCAAATTGATAAATTTTCGAATTAATTCATCAATTGCCATAAAATTCATCGAAGCATCTTCACGAATGGCAGTATGAGGACAACCACCAGTTTCAATACCAATAATGCGTTCAGCTTCTAATGCACCCGACGCAATTAAAATTTGCTGATCCTCTATAGAATAAATATCGTTAGTTATTACTGCTAACTGATAATAATCTCGCATATTTTTACATAACATTTCCAATAAAGAAGTCTTTCCCGAACCAACAGGACCGCCAACTCCTATACGCAAAGGCTGTTTGTTAGAATTTTGTAGCAAATTATCCTCAACAAATTATCTCATATTATCTTATCTTATTAAAATGATATTAAGAACGAAACAAACGAAACTTCTGCTCCTCATGACAAGAAGAAGCAATAGATTGTAAAGGAAAACTACCACCTAATTCCTCATCTGTCAATAAATCAGCATGCCGCCATGCAATAGAAAACCATTTAAAAGCAGCCATTAATAATTTTTGAGCACTACATTGACCAAACGGCACCAATTTCAATCCTGCTGTTATTAAACCTTCAACAACAATATAACCATAACACATAACCAACATTTTTAAAGGAATTTCCCATTTATTTCCCAACCACGCTATAGCGGATAACATACTATTTTTACATAATGTAAACCAACAATCATTAAATTCAATTAACGAGCATTTAAAAAACATTTGCATCAATGCATAACCACGTTCTTTTTCCTCTAATCGTAATTCACAAGTTGTACGAAACATTAATAATGCTTCAATATAATATAATAACTGTCGTTGATCATTACTTTTGATACAAAAATACATACGTTTAAGAATAGGCCAATCTAAATAAGTTAACTGTTCTTGTACAACTTGTTCTTGCCAACAAGCAAATGTACTTATAGAATTAACTAAACCAAAATGTACTGCCCATTCTAATCCTTGAGAATAAGAATAACCCCCTGAAGGAAAAGCAGCACTACCTAATTGTATCACATGCAATAAACTAAGATCATCAATTTGACTAATATTATCCATAATAACTTAACTATATTAAAAATAATTAATAAATAATTAAATTATAAAATTAACAATACACAACTTACATTATCGATATAAATAATATTCATAAACTTATTTAATAAATAAAAAAATAACATACACAATAACAATTAATAAAAACATTATATTATTAATTATAACATACCATCACAAATCTAAAAAAATAATCAAATATTTTTATATCTATATACTAAGTAAACATTACCTTCAATGTTAAACATGCAATTATATTTAACGCATAAATTAAAACTATATTAAATAAAACAAAATACTAATTATCAAAAAAAAATAAAACCCAAATAATTCACTTTAAAAAAGAAAGTAACGTTGCCCCATAGGTAATGTCTTTGATGGTGCACAAGTTAATAATTCACCATTTGCTCGTACTTCATAAGTTTGAGAATCCACCTCAATTCTTGGTTGCCAATCATTATGAATCATATTACATTTACGCACATTACGACATTGATAAACCTTACCGATCAAACTACCTAATCGAAGGTTATCAACTAAACTACTATTATAAGCAACTGAAGATACAAACGTCATACGTATAGACTGTAAAGCTTTTCCAAGAACACCAAACATCGATCGATAGTATATTGGTTGTGACATAGAAATAGAAGCATTAGGATCTCCCATTAAAGCAGTAATAATCATGCCTCCTTTAATTACTAAATCTGGTTTAATACCAAAAAATTTTGGAGACCATAATACTAAATCAGCTAATTTTCCTAATTCAATGGAACCAACCTCATGTGCAATACCATGAGCAATAGCAGGATTAATAGTATACTTAGCTATATAACGCTTGACACGAAAATTATCATTAAAACACGTATCTTGTGCTAAAGATCCACGTTGTAATTTCATTTTATGAGCTGTTTGCCAAGTACGTAAAATTACTTCACCTATTCGGCCCATAGCTTGTGAATCTGAAGAAATCATAGAAAAGGCTCCTAAATCATGTAAAATATCTTCTGCTGCAATAGTCTCTTTACGAATTCGTGATTCTGCAAATGCTACATCCTCTGCAATACCTGGATCAAGATGATGACAAACCATTAACATATCTAAATGTTCATCAATTGTATTAACAGTATAAGGCATAGTAGGAGTAGTAGATGATGGTAAAACATTTCCAAAACTACAAACCTTAATAATATCTGGAGAATGCCCACCTCCTGCGCCTTCCGCATGATAAGCATGTATAGTACGATCACCAATAGCAGAAAGTGTATCTTCAACAAATCCAGATTCATTTAAAGTATCCGAATGAATCGCCACTTGAATATCAAAATTTTCTGCAACATTTAAACAACAATTAATAGCAGATGGTGTTGCCCCCCAATCCTCATGTATCTTTAAACCAATCGCTCCATAATGTATTTGTTCTTCCAATCCACTGGGTAAAGAAGAACTTCCTTTGCCAAGTAATCCAATATTTACTGGTAATACATCGACTGCTTGTAGCATGCGCATTAAATACCAGGGGCCAGGAGTACAAGTTGTAGCATTACTTCCCGTAGCAGGCCCTGTCCCTCCACCAATCATGGTAGTAATCCCAGAACAAACTGCTTCATTGACTTGCTGAGGACAAATAAAATGCACATGAGAATCTACAGCACCGGCGGTAACAATTTTACCTTCAGCAGCTATAACTTCAGTATTAGGTCCAATGGGAATAGTTATTTCCGCTTGTACATCTGGATTACCAGCTTTACCAATAAAAAAAATTCGAGCATCCTTGATACCTATATCAGCCTTAACTATACCCCAATGATCAATAATCAGCGCATTAGTTAATACTAAATCAACACAATCCTTTGATGTCATCTGCCCTTGTCCCATACCATCACGAATAACTTTACCTCCACCAAACTTTACTTCCTCACCATAACAAGTAAAATCTTTCTCTATTTGTATCCACAACTCAGTATCGGCCAATCTTACACTATCACCAGTAGTTGGTCCAAACATCTCTGCATAAGCAGAGCGAGATATCATATTCATACACCACTCCCTAGTTTACCCATCACAAAACCACGAAACCCATAAATTTCACGTTTTCCAGCATATTCTACAAGATACACATCTCTTAATTGTCCCGGCTCAAACCGCACCGATGTACCTGCAGGTATATCTAAACGAAAACCACGAGTAATGACACGATCGAATCTTAAATAAGAATTAACTTCATAAAAATGAAAATGTGATCCAACTTGAATAGAACGATCTCCATAATTTGCTACCGTTACCATTATTCTAATACGTCCAACATTTAGCTTTATATTACCTGTAATAACACGCAATTCTCCTGGAATCATCTTAATATACCTGTCTTTATATCTATATTACCTAAATAATTGGCTCATGCACAGTCACTAATTTAGTTCCATCACAAAAAGTTGCTTCAATTTGTATACAAGTAATCATTTCAGGAATTCCCTCCATCACTTCCTCTCTACTTAATACCTGTCTACCTAAATACATTAATTCTGCTACACTACGTCCTTCACGTGCTCCTTCTAAAATTGCAGCACTAATAAGTGCTATTGCTTCCGGATAATTTAATTTTAAACCACGAGCAAGTCTACGTTCCGCTAATAACGCTGCTGTAAATAATAATAACTTATCTTGCTCTCTCGAAAATAAATTCATATAGATATAATTACCTTGTTAAGTAAACCAAATACGTGGAAAAACTGCATTACAACCAATAATTTTAGGACGTACCATGCTCCACATAAAACATAATATCTTATTTAAAATACGATTATCATTATCTAACAATCGTACTATTAATAATTCACCTAAAAGAGTGGCACCGTAAAGCTTAACACTACTAGTTTGTAAATACAATTTTATCTGATCTAACATTAACTGATCAGATGGCGTAGCAAAAAAAATAGCACTCATTTGAAATCCACCTATTTTATCTAAAACACCCTTATTAATTCGTAATCGATCCATTAGACCAATACAATTAAATAAACGAATATGTAATTTACTATTCAATTCTCCCTCTTCAAAACTTTTTTGCAATAAAGGAAAACCAAAACATAAAGTATCAAAACCAATTAATCGTGATCCTTGTTCTAAAAAAAACGTAGTATCTATAATAACTTTAGCTTGAGGAAACAAAATACTACACTGAGGTAACCATTCTAATGAACTATTTTTATCAAGAACAAATTGTTGATTTAAAATAACATACGGTCCGTTACTACAATAAAATTTAGTAGCACTAGGCATCGTTAACAATACTTGACTGAATGCTGCTAAATCAACATTAAGAATTAACCTATCACCTCCTACTAAACCACCAGGAGGATATAACAAATAAACATGAGGTATATTACACTCAGGATAAAATGATCTTTGTACGATAAATGGACCACGATGATTTAATGTACTCAATATAGTACGACCATTTTTACAGATATCAAAGCATAATTTTAATTCACCCACCCATTTACTATTATACATATATTAATCAGTATTAAAGTTAGATAACATAGTTACATTACCACTAAAAACTCAACAAAGTATTTATAAACTGTTAGTGTTATAATAAATAATATAAAATATCATTTTATAAAATACAATTATTTTCCTTATAATATTATTATAACTATAAATATATTTTAAAGATATCTATCTTTAAAATAAATGAATAATTTAAAAAATAAAAAACCAACACTTATGACAATAAAATATAACTATATATTATAAATTTAATAATTATAACAACAAAATGACGGTTATTTTGTTATTATTAATTTTAACTATATCATATGTTATTCCCATTCAATTGTAGCAGGAGGTTTACTAGAAATATCATAAACGACACGAGAAATATCACTAATTTCATTAATAATCCTATTAGCAACTTTAGTAAGAAAAACATTAGACAACACAGTATATTTAGCAGTCATAAAATCAACACTATTGACAGCCCGCAAAGCAACTACCCAACCATACTTTCGATTATCTCCAACTATTCCTACTGACCGTACAGATAAAAATACAACAAAAGCTTGACTAATTTTTAAATATAAATTTGATTTTCTTAATTCTTCAATAAAAATTAAATCTGCTTTACGTAATAAAATACAATATTCTTTTTTTACTTCTCCTATAACCCGTATAGCTAACCCAGGACCAGGAAAAGGATGTCGATAAAGTATATTTACTGGTAAACCCATAGAAAAACCCATTTTTCGAACCTCATCTTTAAAAAAATTTCTTATAGGTTCAATAAGTCTAAATTTTCTATTACCAGGTAACCCAGCAACATTATGATGTGATTTTATTATACGAACATAACTATGATCTAATGCAGCAGACTCAACTACATCTGAACAAATAGTCCCTTGAGCTAACCATGTTATATTAGCTAAAGATTGCATTTGTTCTTCAAAAATTTCCATAAATATTTTACCAATAATTTTACGCTTCTCTTCCGGATCATATATACCAATTAAAGAACCAAAAAATCGTTCTTCTTTAGCAAGATAAATAATATTCATATTATAATCTTCACAAAATGCCTTAACATTTTTATAATCTTCATTAAAACGTAACAATCCATTATCAATAAATAAACAAATTAAATTTTTACCAATAGCACGATGTAATAATAATGCAGCAACCGAAGAATCAACACCTCCAGACAATCCAAGTATTACTCGATCATTTTTTACTAATTTACGAATATTAAAAATTATTTTTTCTATAATTATATTTGAATCTAATAAAGATCGACAATGACAAATATCAATCACAAACCGTTCCAGTATACGCCTACCTTGTTTAGTATGAGTAACTTCTGGATGAAACTGTAATCCATACAAATTCCGCTGTTCGTTGGCTATAATAGCAACTGGACAATTGTTAGTATCAGCAACAATGATAAAATCTTGTGGAACAGATATCACTGTATCATTATGACTCATCCATACATTCAATATGGGTACTCCTTTTTTACTGACAAAATCATAAATATCACGAACTAAAAAATTGTCAACAAGCACATTTACCTGTGTATAACCAAATTCACGTTGTAAATCATTAGTGTGTACTTCCCCTCCTAATTGAACAACCATAATTTGCATACCATAACATATCCCTAAAACTGGAATTCCAGAACAAAACACATAATCTGTAACACGAGGGCTAGATACATTAATGATGCTCTCTGGACTACCTGACAGCACAATTCCATTAGGATGAAATTGACGAATTTGCAATTCACTTACATTATAATTCCATATCTCACAGTAAACGCCTAATTCTCGAATAATTTTAGCTATTAACCGAACATATTGTGAACCAAAATCCAAAATTAAAATTCGATATCTATAAATATCCAAATCATAAGATTTTTGCTGTTTTTTAATATTCATAATTAAAAAAAATCTACTAGTACGTAAATTACATTACATAACAACAATAAATATCTTAAAAAACATAAATAAAATACGTATTAATTTACACAATTATTTATCATTCTAACCGATAATTAGGAGATTCTTTTGTAATAACAACGTCATGAACATGACTCTCTCTAATACCAGCACTACTAATACGAACAAATTTACTTTTAGTGCGCAAATCATTAATAGTTTTACAACCCATCAATCCCATACAGGAACGCACACCGCCCATAAGTTGATAAATAACGTCTTTTAACAATCCTTTATACGGCACTCTACCCTCAATGCCTTCTGGAACTAATTTCCCCATCGAATTATTAATTTGAAAATACCTATCCGAAGAACCCCTAAACATTGCAGCTAAAGAACCCATACCTCTATATGTCTTAAAAGATCGTCCTTGATAAAATTCCATCGCTCCTGGTGATTCTTCAGTTCCAGCAAATAATGAACCAATCATAACGCAAGCAGCACCGGCTGCTAAAGCTTTAGCAATATCCCCAGAAAATCTAATACCTCCATCTGCAATGACAGGAATATCAGTATCTCTTAAAGCCTTAACCACATCCGAAATAGCAGTAATCTGTGGTACACCAACTCCTGTAATAATGCGTGTAGTACAAATAGACCCAGGACCAATACCCACTTTTACAGCATCTACACCAGATTTAACTAATGCTAAGGCTCCTTGTCCAGTAACAACATTGCCGCCTATAATAGACAAATTAGGATGCCTTAAACGAATATCTTTAATAATTTTCAAAACTAATTCCGAATGACCATGTGAAACATCAACTAACAAAACATCAACACCAGCATCAATCAATCTATCAATATGATATTCATTCTGAGTATTTACACCAATAGCCGCTCCAACACACAATCGTCCATGACTATCTTTACAAGCATTAGGCTTACGTTCAGCTTTTTCAAAATCTTTTGCCGTGATCATACCTTGCAAATGAAATCTTTCATCTACTACTAATGCCTTCTCTACACGTTTTTCATGCATTTTACTAATGACTATTTCACGAGATTCCCCTTCTTGTACGGTTACTAATTTTTTCTTAGGAGTCATTACTTCAGAAACAAACATAGTCAAATTATTAATAAATCTCATATCACGCCCAGTTATAATACCCACTAATTCATTACTATCAGTTACTACTGGATATCCAGCAAATCCATTACGAAGAGTCAATTCTTTTACCTGAAATAAGGTAGTGTTGGGAGTGACACATTGTGGATTACTAACTATACCACTTTCATAACGTTTAACACGCGCAACTTCTTCAACTTGACGCTTTATAGACATGTTCTTATGAATAAAACCTATACCACCTTCCTGGGCTAAGGCAATTGCTAAACTAGACTCCGTAACCGTATCCATTGCTGAAGATAATATAGGAATATTAAGCAAAACCTGCCTAGTTACTTGACTTCTGAGATCAACTATACTTGGCAACACCGCAGAATAAGCCGGAATAAGTAGTACATCATCAAATGTTAACGCTTCTTTTACAATACGTACCATAAATTATCTATTAACTAACACCCATAATAATGAATAAAATATTGA
This sequence comes from Blochmannia endosymbiont of Camponotus (Colobopsis) obliquus, assembly GCF_000973545.1. Classification (GTDB taxonomy): domain Bacteria; phylum Pseudomonadota; class Gammaproteobacteria; order Enterobacterales; family Enterobacteriaceae; genus Blochmanniella. Next base: position 635,635 of record NZ_CP010049.1, read on the forward strand.
AGAAATAAAAAAGCAACAATATAAAACAAAACATAATTCTAGCATTAATTTATCTAAATAACCAAAACCTCTACTTAATAATTTAAATAAACAATAATAATATAATTCATTCAAATATTAATATTAAAATATATAATAGCTAAACCGTTAAACTTATTCAAAATAATAATACATAATTCAATAAAATACTGCAATAAAAAGCATTAAAACCATAAACAAATCACAACTTAAAAATTAAATTTACATAATAAAAGCATAAATACAATAAAACATTTATATGTCAAAAGAAAATAATAACACGAACTAAAGCCAAAACAAAATAAAATCCAAAAACACTATATAAACAAATTTGTACTAACTCATATAACTAAATAATAGAAATATAAAATTTCTTAATTTAAATTGTAATAGTACAATACTTACATACAGTAAGGATTATAATCCAAGATGATACAAAAATACTACAAGTAAAATGATAAAAAACTACTAACATAATTAAATTATATTATAATAATAAATATCAAACTTATTATCTTGAATCGATCAAAACATAGTAATATACTTCGTGTCATTTACATAAAAACACTTTATAGCAGCAAATGAGCAAAATATATGCAGGAATATCATAACGTAAAATTAAATAACAATTGTTATATAACACAACAAATATTCTCTAGCAATACAAATACAATTATACCAATAGATATAGTATTAATCGGTGCTGGAATAATGAGTGCAACATTAGGCATGTTTATAAAAATACTCAAACCCAATTGGACAATTAATATATACGAACGTTTAAAAAAACCAGCGCAAGAAAGTTCTAATGTTTGGAACAATGCCGGAACAGGACATGCAGCGTTTTGTGAATTAAATTATACAACACAAAAAAAAGATGGATCTATTGATATTAATAAAGCTATAAAAATCAATGAATCATTTGAAATATCTCGTCAATTTTGGGCATTTCTAGTAAAAGAAAAAATTCTCAATAACCCTGCATCTTTTATAAATAACGTTCCTCATATGAGTTTAGTATGGGGAAACAATAACATTGACTTTTTACGCAAAAGATTTCAAGCATTACAAAATAGTATATTATTTTATGGTATGACATATTCAGAAAACAACCAAGAGATTAATAAATGGATTCCATTAGTAATGGATGGACGTAATCCTCATCAGAAATTAGCAGCTACTCGCATGGAAATAGGTACTGATGTAAATTTCGGAGAAATTGCTAAACAATTATTAGATGCATTGCAAAAAGATAACAATGTAAATACACACTACAATCATATAGTAACAAAAATCAAACGCAATAACAACAAATGGATAATATACGTGACAGATAACAATAATAATAATGCTCAACAAAAAAAAATACATACACGTCATGCATTCATAGGAGCAGGAGGCGCTTCTTTACCACTTTTACAAACTTCTGGAATTAAAGAAATTCATGGATATGCAGGTTTTCCCGTAGGAGGACAATTTTTAACTACGCACAAACAAAACGTCACGCTAAAACATTTAGCAAAAGTATATGGTCAAGCTCCAATTTATGGACCGCCAATGTCTGTACCACATCTGGATACTCGTATTATCAATGGACAACAAATCTTATCATTCGGTCCATTTGCTACATTTAATAGCAAATTTCTTAAAAATGGTTCTTGGACAGATCTATTTAGTTCGTTAAATAGACACAATTTATTGCCAATATTACAAGTAGGTTGTAATAACTTACAATTAATACAATACTTAATCAAGCAATTAATAATGTCAAAACAGGATCGTTTTAACGCTCTGCAAGAATTCTATCCACAAGCTAAATTAGAAGATTGGAAATTAATACAAGCAGGACAACGCGTACAAATTATTAAAAAAAATATTAATAAAACCAAAAAGTCTTTATTACAATTTGGCACTGAACTAATCAATTCCTCTGATAATACCTTATTCGCGTTACTTGGTGCTTCACCTGGAGCATCAATTGCAGTATCAATAGCATTAGAATTAATACACAAGATATTTAAACAACACATTAATACTGCACCATGGGACAATAAACTTCTAGAAATCATACCATCATATAAACAGAAACTCGACAACAATATAATACTAACTAACAAAATTCGTCGTAATACCTGTTCAATATTAAAACTAAAAAATATAGAAATACAACAAATTAAATATTTAATGATAAAACAATAATGATCATTAACATAAATTATCTATTAATAAAAGGATTGCTGATTTCATTAAATTGCAATTTAATCATATTACCCACAACACATAATGAATGACTAAAATAATTAATTAAATAACGCTTATAATGACAAGTTAAATTCTTAACTAAATGGCCATGAATTACTATAATGATTGGATTGTAACCACCTATATGAGCATATTTTAATGTGATACGTCTGCCGTATACCAATGGTGGCTTATGTGCATTAATAGCCATTTGTACAATTCTAGTTAAACGCCCCGTGTTAATAGGTTCTATAGAACATTGATAAGATTTTAAAATAGAATTCATCATATTGTGAATCCCAATTTGATATAATGCAGAAATAAAATGTACATTAACAAAAGAAACAAAATTAATACGATGAATTATAACATCTTTTATTTTTCTACGTACATTAGTTGATAACTTATCCCATTTATTTACTGCAATAACCAATGATTTACCTTTACTAAAAACAAAATTTAATAAAAATAAGTCTTGATCAGTTACACCATCATTAGCATCTAAAATTAATAATGCAACATTAATTTCACTAATCATTTGCAATGTTTTTGTTACAAAAAATTTTTCCATAACTTCTGAAACTTTACCTTTCCTACGTATTCCTGGAGTATCAATCAAAATATATTGATGTTTACCATACACTACAGGTACATGTATATTGTCGCGTGTTGTACCTGGCACATCGTATACTATAACTCGCTCTGTATTTGAAATACAATTTATAAAAGTAGATTTACCCACATTAGGTCTACCAATAACAGCTAATTTAATAGGTAAAGGTTCAGATTGCAAATGTAAACTTTTAACATCCGATGTTATACTTTTGTATTTTACACTTTTATATTTTACTACATTACAATTATAATTATTATACACGTCAATATTTAATACAGATATTATTTTTTTTAACAAATTCTTAATACCATAACCAGAAATTGCAGATATCGGAATTATCAATTTAATTCCAAAAACATAAAAATTATCTATAACATTCTTTACGTTTATACCATCCACTTTATTAACAACAACAATAATATTTTTTTTAAATCTATATAACAATTTAATAATATTATAATCGTCCTCTAATATTCCTAATCGAGCATCAACTAAAAATAATATCAAATCAGCTTCCTTGGCAGCTACAAATGATTGATTATTAATATGCAATTCAATACCATTCTTTGCTTGATTAATACCTCCAGTATCAATAAGGACAAATGTGTATCCATGCCATTTCATATCACCATATTTACGGTCACGTGTTGCGCCTAATTCATCTGCAACCAATGCATTGCGTGTATGAGTTAAGCGATTAAATAGCATAGATTTCCCTACATTAGATCGCCCTATCAACGCTATAATAAATGTCATAATTATATGATCCATATATTATTTAATAATAATAACTAAAAGACCTATCTATATTTAAACAAAAATAACTAAAAACATCATAAAAGAAATCCATAAACTCTATTTTTTCTTAATTGTATAATACATTTATTCTCTACAATAATAGATCTTAAAATTTCAGAAGAACATATTTTTTGCTGTAAAAAAATACTGCCATCATTTATATCTATCAAATAAATATATCCCTTTCTATCTCCTATAACTATATAATTGTTATATATTCCAGGAACAGTTAATTCTTTATATAGCAAATTATCTTGTTTCCATAAAATTGCACCATCATGTGCATTAACAGCAATAATTTGATCATTTTGATCTATTAAATACAATACAAAATTAACAGCCACCATATTTTTTATTGAAGAAATATCTTTAAGTGACCATATTATTTGTCCAGAATAAATATCCAATGCTACAAGACTATCATTATAAGATTGAGCATAAACAACATCATTGATTATTATAGGAGTTGTTGTAATACTATTAAGATAAAAGAATTGCTTAAGTTCATTAACTGTTGTAATTTTTTGTTGCCAAAGTAATTTACCCTGATTCAGCAATAATGCGCTAAGTGTACCATCATCATGACTCAGTAAAACCATATCCAAAAATTTCACAGGAGATGGTTTATTACGTAAAGAAAATAAAGGAACATCAAAACTTACAGTCCATTGTATAGAACCATCACATTCATTTAATGCTTGAAATACACCTGTACTAGTATGTATCAAAACACTACCATTACTAATCACTGGTGAAGATAAAACTTCACCCATAACCTCAGTTTTCCAAATAACCGCACCCGTTTTTGCACATATTGCGTACACTTTAGCTAATTCACTACCAATATAAATTTTATCATTTGCAAAAGTTATACCTCCAGACAACAAAATAGGCGAACTACTTAACTTCCTACCTTCAATAGAAAATGATAAATCTATTTTCCAAATAGTTTTACCACTATTAATATCTATTTTTTTTATTATACCATCACGATGTGCTATAAAAATATTTGTATCTTGACAAATAGGATGTAAATTAGAATAATATTTTGCAATACCATGACCAATTGCAATACTCCACAATTTTGTTAATCGATATTGATTATGTATGTTTAACAATGATAATTGTGTAAATGTTTTTTTTTCATGAGCAATACACAAACAGTCACTAAAGAAAGTGATTGTTAGCACAATAAACAAAATGTAATACAACACACACCTTCATAAGTTCATTAGTTTAAATTAATCATTGTAAATAATTACAATGTCATTTACATACAAAAATCATTATAGAACAAAATATATAATATATAAAACAATAACAATAATTTTACATTATCATTAAAATAAAATTATTAAATAAATATAATCAAATAATTAAAATAAAATTTAATTATAATTATATTAAACAATAACATTCATAGGTAAAACAATTAATTATTACAACAAAATATTTCATAATTTAAAAATTGATGCTAAACGAATCATAAGATTATTTTCTTCCAACATTTCCTGTACTCCAGAATGCAAATCTCGAATAAGAACATGTTTCATAAGAAATTCTTTTTTACCTAAAATCAAAGCTATACGAGCACCATTTTTATTTGCACGACTCAATTGCTTTTTTAAACTTCCACCACCATGGTTAGTAATTACTCGTAAAGATGGTAAAGCATCTCTAATTCGTTCTGCTAATAATATAGCACTCCCTTTCAAACATTCATCAACTGAAATCAGATATATATCTAAATGCAACAAACGAGCATTTGAATGTAAACCAATATTCACGTCATTAATCAACAAAATTAATCTTTCTATACCTATAGCAAAACCTATTGCAGGAGTTTTCCGTCCACCTAATTGTTCTACTAAAGTGTCATAACGTCCTCCTGCGCAAAAAATACAATGAGAATCTACATTCTCATAAAACCATTCAAAAACTGTACGATTATAATAATCCAAACCACGAACTAAACGCGTATTAATTTTATATTTAATGCCAGACAAATCTAATAATTTACATAATTGAGAAAAATGCACATGCGACTCTTCATCTAAATATTCAAAAAGAGAAGGAGCTTCTTTCAAAAAATGTTGCTCAGCAACATTTTTTGAATCCAATAAACGCATTGGATTACAATAAAAACGACGACGAGAATCTTTATCTAAAAGATCTAAATACGGTGTCAAAAAATTCACTAATGCTTGACGATAAGCAAGACGAGTGTTAAACGAACCAATAGAATTCAATTCCAAATATACATAATCACTAATACCTAACAACCGCCAAAAACGGTAAGTCATCATAATCAACTCAAAATCAATATCTGGACCTTGTTGGCCAAAGACTTCAACATTCAACTGATAAAACTGTCGCAAACGCCCTTTTTGTGGACGTTCATGACGAAACATCGGACCTAAACACCATAAACGTTGTTCTCTACTGAAAAATAAATTATGTTCTATACCAGCACGTACACATCCAGCTGTTCCTTCAGGACGCAATGTTAGACTTACACCATTACAATCATCAAAAGTGTACATTTCTTTTTCTACTACATCAGTAGTAGAACCAATTGCACGACTAAACAAAGAAGTATTTTCTAAAATAGGCAATTTAATTTCATTATAACCATAAGTAATTAACACACTTTTGAAAATATCTTCAATATATTGCCATAAGGGAGTATCATTAGGCAATACATCCCTCATTCCTCGTACAGCCTGAAGGATAGTACTCATAATTATTTATTTTATTCTCTATCTTTTAATTTATTTATTCTATTACATAAAATGATATTTTTTTCTTGTGCATCTAACAATGCAGCTTTAGCGCGAATATGAACTTCCAATTGATCAATCAATGATTTATTGTCAAAACGTTTTTTTTGTCGTATACCATCTTCATAATAAGAACTAGTATTATGCCCGCCAGCCACTCCAATAGTCGAAACTAAAGCTTCGCCTGGACCATTAACAACACAACCAATAATAGAAACATCCATGGGACGAGAAATATCTTCCAGTCTTTTTTCAAGAATATTCACTGTAGATATAACATCAAACTCCTGCCGTGAACATGTAGGACACGCAATAAAATTAATACCTCGTGAACGAATATGCAACGATCTTAAAATATCAAAAGCTACTTTTACTTCTTCCACAGGATCAGCTGCTAAAGACACGCGTAAAGTGTCTCCAATACCCTCTTGTAATAATAATCCCAATGCAATAGCAGATTTTACAGTACCATTACGGAAACCACCTGCTTCAGTCAACCCCAAATGTAATGGTTGATCAGTTTGTACAGCTAATCTACGATACGCTTCGATTGTTAAAAACACATCGGAGGATTTAATACTCACCTTAAATTGATCAAAATTTAATTTATCTAAAATATCAATATGACGCATTGCCGATTCTAACAAAGCATCTAATGTAGGCTCTCTATATTTTTTTAATAAATCACGTTCTAACGAACCCGCGTTAACCCCAATACGAATAGATATATTTTTATCTTTTGCAGATGATACCACTGAATTAATTCGACTAATATTTCCAATATTCCCAGGATTAATACGTAAACAATCTGCTCCATATTCAGCTACCTTTAAGGCAATGCGATAATCAAAGTGAATATCTGCCACTAAAGGCACTGTAACTTGTTTTTTTATAATTTTAAATGCTTCCGCCGATGCCAACGTAGGCACTGCAATCCGCACAATATCAACACCCGCATCTTTTAAAAGATTAATCTGTTTTACAGAATTTTCAATATCTGTAGTACGAGTATTCAACATCGATTGCACAGCTATAGGAGCAGCATCTCCTATAGGCACGCTACCAACATATATCCTTTTAGATTTTCTTCGAACAACAGTCGTTAAATTACTCATTATTTATATTAATTAAATATTCCCACAGAATATCTATAAATGAAATCCTGATCTATAAAAACCAAAACTATATAAAATAAAATATTCTAATATCTTCCTATAAAAAACGATTGTACTTTTAATAAACAAAAAACTCAATAATAAACAGAACAAAATACACACAAAAACACACAACAAAAAAAATTAACATTCAAAAAAACAATTACATGAAACCACAATAAACTAGTTAATAATTAGTATTGATATTACATCATTTTCATTATTTTTAAAATTATCAAAAAATGGTTATTGATACATACTAACAACATTATCACAATCTACTTTATAGTAACACCAATAATAAAAAACACTAATATAACTATTAAAACAAACATTAAACAAGAAATTTTAATTAACCAATTATATTTTTGTAAATAATTTATTTTTTTTAAAGATAAACTATGTGAGCTAGTAGATTTTGAATATAAATTTGGATATTGTTCAGACAACATTAACATCACTTCATCATCAGAAATATGCACTAATCTAGCATATGAACGAATATACCCACGAAAAAAAATTGATGAAATATTCGGATGAATATCATTTTCTTCAATATCACGAATTGTAGAAATTTTTAAATACAATCTATCAGCTACTGCTTGTTGACTTAATCCCATAACTTCTCGAGCATTCCGCAAACGTTCACCTATCGTAATCGTCTTATGTCCCTGATCGTAATCATTATTCATTTATTACTCTAACTAATTTTGTTGCTAATAACAACTATACGAAACTAACTGCAATTATTAAAATCATTATCAATTAATAATAACTTTAATAATACAACAAATAACTAAATAATTATAGTTGTAATATTGAATATTTAATTAACAATACTCACAACCCTCTTATCATAATATAAATATTAACTGTTTTTGTTTTAAACTTATTCATATCACACCATATATACTAAAATAAATTAATATAAAAAATAATATTAACTTTAATATTTTAATTATCATTAAACAAAAAACGTCTAATTAATCTTATTATAAAATAATCATGAAATACAAAAAAAGAAATAAACAAAATATTTACATACATTGCATATACAATTTTTTTAACTAAATTAACAAAATTTAAAAAAACAACTATTTTTTGTTTACTATGATATAAAATACATATAATCTCAAATAATTAAGCATGACAACCTATACAATAAATATAAACAACATATTTTTAAAAATAAAGCAACAACAAGAAATACATCGTTATGGTTATTTTATTAACCTAATTATTAAAATTATTAATTAATAATATTATTAAAATTAACTATACGGTTAGTCACTTTACCTATCAATTGTCCACACGCAGCATTAATATCACTCCCTCTGGTTTTGCGAATAGTAGTAATTAAACCATAACTCATTAAAACTTTAGCAAAACAATCTATGCGCGCACTAGAACTACATTGATAAGGAAAATAAGAAATAACATTCCATGGTATCAAATTTATTTTACAAGAAATATCTCTTAATCTATTTGCCAACTCATGAGCATGTTCAACATAATCATTAACATAATTTAACATAATATATTCAAATGTTACCATCCCATGAGCAGCTTTAGATTTAAATAAATAACGGCGTATAGATGATAATAAATCATCCATATTATATTTACGGTTAATAGGCATAAGCTGATTACGTATTCTATCATTAGATGCATGAAGAGAAACAGCCAATGCTACATCAATCATATCAATAAATTTATTAAGAGCAGGTACTATACCAGAAGTAGAAATAGTGACATGCCGTTTAGATAATTTAAAACCTATATCATCTAACATAATTTCAATAGCTGGCACAACATTGGAAATATTTAACAAAGGTTCTCCCATACCCATCATAACAACATTGGTGATAGGATAACGACTGATAATCTTTTTATCTTTAATCATTTTATTTATAATCCATACCTGACCAATGATTTCTGATACACATAAATTACGATTAAACCCTTGAAAACCTGTAGCACAAAAAGTACATTGTAAACCACATCCAACTTGAGAAGAAATACATAAAGTTGAACGGTTTTTTGAGGGAAGAAAAACAGTTTCGATCTGTTGATTGCCCACTTGCATTGTTAATTTAATTGTCCCATCAAAAGAACGCTGTTTTTTTACAATTTTAGGAGGATGAATTTCTGCCAATGAATATAATTTATCCTGCAAAGTTTTTTTTATATTTGTCATGTGATAAAAATTACTGCAATAATAATGATACATCCAATGCATTACCTGATCTGCTCGAAAGTATTTTTCACCTAAAGAAACAAAAAAATCACGAAATTTTTTACGATTTAAATCAAATAAATTAATCTTTTTTTGCATATTAATACAAAATTACCTTTTTATATTCAAATAAATAAGAAATAATCAATAATTAAACATGTTAACAAATTTCAAGTACATTAAAAAAATAAGCAATTTCCCGCGCAGCTGATATCTTAGAATCTGATCCGTGAATTGCATTTTCTATTAAACTATCAGCATAATCAGCGCGTAAAGTACCAGGAGCAGCGTGTATTGGATTAGTATTTCCCATAACTTGACGATTACGATTTATAATATTTTCACCCTCTAAAACTTGCACTACTAATCGTTCTGATGTCATAAAATTAACCAAATTATTAAAAAACAATTTTTCTTTATGTTCAAAATAAAAACCTTCAACTTGTTTAGGAGTTAATCGTAGCATTTTAAAAGCGATAATAACAAAACCATGACTTTCTAAACGACTTATAATCGCACCAACTACATTTTTAACAATTGCATTGGGTTTTATAATTGAAAGAGTACGTTCCTGATGCATTTAATGATCCCTTATTTTGATATATTATTCCAATCACAATATTAAACTACTTAATTCAATTCAACAAATATAAAAATAATTTAAATTGACATAATAAAACATAAAAAAATATCTTATTAATAATAATTTTTCTCAATACTGTATAACATTGCAATCCACAATCTAGTATCTCTTTTATTAGAAAAAATAGTAAACAATCTACTAAAAATATAAAACATCTATAACAAAAATATAATTCTTAACCTCTCAAAATACTTATACAAAACCACCTAAATTATCCATTTCATATAAACCTGAAATAACATGTCTTATTTGATAGATTGCATAATCTATTTCTTCTATTGTGGTAAATCGTCCAAACGAAATTCTGATAGATCTATAAGCCAAATTATCACTTAATCCTATTGCTTTCAACACATAAGAAGGCTCAACTTGATTAGAAACACAGGCAGAACCATAGGAAATAGCAATATCTTTTAAAGCTGAAATAAGAACATTATTTTTTATTTTAGGAAAGCAAATATTTAATAATGTCGCAACCCCATGTTGTAAACTACCGTTTAATATAATACCATCAATTCTTTGTAAACCTTTCCAAAAACGATTACGTAACTTAAATAAACGAGATATTTCTAATGACATTTCTTCCTGTAAAATACGACATGCTTCTCCCATACCAACAACTTGATGTACAGGTAACGTACCAGATCGAATTCCACGTTCATGACCACCGCCATGCATTTGTGTTTGAATATTAATCATAGCATCTTGCCGTACATAAAGACAACCTATACCTTTAGGGCCATATAATTTATGAGCGCTAAACGACATCAAATCAATGGGCAAAAATACTAAATTAACAGGTAATTTACCGATACTTTGAGCAGCATCCACATGAAACAAAACACCATGACGACGACATAAATTACCAATTGCTTCAATATCCTGAACAATACCAATTTCATTATTTACATGCATAATAGAAACTAAAATAGTCTCTTTACGAAAAAAATTATTCAGATCATTTAATAAGATTAAACCATTTTGCTGTGGCACTAAATATGTAACATCAACTCCTTGAGACTCAAGGTACTGACAAGTATTTAATACTGATTTATGTTCTATCAAACTAGTAATAATATGACACTTATTTTTTTTACAATAAAACTCAACAACTCCTTTAATTGCTAAATTATTTGATTCAGTAGAACCTGAAGTAAAAATAATCTCTCTTGAATTTGCACCTATTAATGTAGCTATCTGACTACGAGCTAAATCAACAGCATCCTCCGCCTGCCAACCATAATAATGTGATCTAGATGCTGGGTTACCGAACACACCATCTAAAGTAAAACACTGCTTCATTTTTTCTAATACTCTATAATCCATCGGAGTAGTAGAAGCATAATCAAAATATATTGGCAATTTTATCAAAAAAATAACCCCTGCATAATGTAACTAATAACATTCTTATAATGCAATATTAAAAATATTAATGTTTACTCAAAATATAACCAAGTTATATATATAAATTTTTAACTACAATATAAAATTTACATACTCAAACAACACAATGAATAACTTAAACAATATTAAACATTATCAAATAATTTTAATTATACTTATTGTAAATTTTATTAAATCGTAAAATAGTAAACAAATCCAAAAATTTAGTTGCTATAAAAAATAAAATATCATAGTATCATAACAATAATAATATAGATTGTGAAATGTAATAACATATTCTTAATATCTTCTAACATTATTAATTTTTTAAAAATTTCATGTATTTTATAATGTCAACACCAATAAAAATAAAAATACAAAGATAATTAATAATATATATATAAATCAAGACGCCCTATTATTACACAATATAAAATAGTTAATGTCACAACATGAATCACATAAAATGTGGTAATATAATATACAGCATTTAACACATAATTATATATTATAAAATGTTTTTATTATACAGTTAACACATCTTTATCCCTAATTTTTCTTTAACACACTAAATATATATAAAATTAAAATTATACAAATAACATATATAAATATCAAATTAATAATCTAAGAATAATTATTTATTCTAATGTAATTATTAACAAAAAAAATAAATTAAGATCATAATTAATTATATATTTTATTCAATTACATATAACATTATTGAAGCTACATATATTATAAAGTTAAACGGATAAACATCCATGCACCCAATGCTTAATATCGCCATTCGTGCTATTAGAAAAGCTGGCAACTTTATTATTAGACAATACGAAATTCTTAACACTATAAATTATAAAATTCATTTAAACAAACACTTTATTATAAATTTTGAAAAAAAAATAACAAATATAATTATAGAAATAATTCACAAATCATACCCTTTACACAATTTCATTACAACTAGAAACAATTGTAATTATACTCAAAAAAACAATCATATACAATGGGTGATTGATCCATTAAATAATATTAATAACTTTATTAAAAAATTTCCGCATTTCGCAACATCCATTACTATTAGAATTAAAGGTCGTACAGAAATTGTCGTAATATACGATCCTATACGTAATGAATTATTTAGTGCAAATAGAGGAGGAGGTGCACTATTAAATGGTTGTCGTTTAAGATGTAGTATAAACAAAAATTTAGAAGATACTATATTAGCCACTTATTTTTCTGAAACTAATAAACAACAATCTATACATTTATTAAATAATTTATATATAAAATGCAAAGATTTCAGATATACCGGATCTTCTTTATTAGATCTAGCATATGTAGCTGTTGGGCGTGTAGATGGACTATTTGCAACTGGTATAAAACCATACAGCTTAATTGGCGGAGAATTAATAATTAGAGAAGCAGGAGGGTTGATGAGTGATTTACTTGGTAATACTAATTATCTAGTATCCGGTAATATTATCGCAGGCAACGCAAAAATAATTAAAGAAATATCTTTATTTTTTCGTATTTATCTAAATTCAAATTTAAACAAAAATCAAAAACATAATTAATCACTAAAATACACTTTTTAATCAAACTATGTTTTTTTTAAAAATTAAAACTATTAACTAATTGTATATATAAATTAATTAATTTGTACAGGATAATGTAAACAAATATCTAAAACTTTATTTTTAACACTACTAATCATATCCATATTATCAATATTTTCTAATATATCACATATCCAAGTTGCTATATCAGACACATTATCTCCGTTAAAACCTCGACGCGTAACCGCTGGCGTCCCTATACGTATACCCGAAGAAATTGAAGGATTTGTACAATCATTAGGAACACTATTTTTATTAACAATAATATTAGCCATGCTTAAAATTTCAGTAACCTTTTTACCAGTAAGATTTTTATTTATTAAATCAATTAAAAAAAGATGGCTATCAGTACCATTAGATACTACTTTAAACCCGCGTTGAATAAAAATATTAGCCATTATTTGAGCATTAGTAATAACTTGATGTTGATAATTTTTAAAAGACGGTTGCATTGCTTCTCTAAATGCTAATGCTTTAGCAGCAAGTACATGCATTAAAGGACCACCTTGACAACCAGGAAATACAGAAGAATTTAATTTTTTATAAAATTCTTTAGCACCACCAGATGCTAAAATTAAACCACCACGTGGACCAGCCAAAGTTTTATGTGTGGTAGCAGTAACAACATGAGCATAAGGAATCGGGCTAGGATATAAACCAACAGCAACAAGACCTGCTATATGTGCCATATCAACAAATAAATACGATCCTACATCATCAGCTATCTCTCTCATTTTTTTCCAATCTATTATTCTTGAATAAGCTGAAAAACCAGCTACAAGCACCTTAGGGCGATAACGTTTGGCTAAATTAGATAAATGCACATAATCAATTATCCCTTGATCATTTACTCCATAAGACACTACTTTATATAATTTACCAGAAAAATTTACTGAAGAGCCATGAGTTAAATGTCCTCCATGAGCCAATTGCATACCTAAAATTAAATCACCTGGTTTTAATAAAGCAGAATAAACAGCATAATTCGCTTGAGAACCAGAATGTGGTTGTATATTAGCATAATCTGCGCTGAATAATTTTTTTGCCCGATCAATACCCAATCTCTCTACTATATCAACATATTCACAACCACCATAATAACGTTGACCAGGATACCCCTCAGCATATTTATTAGTTAATGGCGTACCTTGTGCTTTCATAACACAAATGCTAGCATAATTTTCTGATGCAATTAATTCAACATGTTGTTGTTGACGTAAAATTTCTTTTTCTATAGCTTGCCATAACTCAAAGTCATAATCTGTAATATTCATTTTTTTTATGTTACAATTATTTTACTCGAAACAAACGATAAAAATTACATTATTTATTACATACAAATCCGTAAATCATCAAACAAATATTCTTTTTAAAAAAATTTGACAATATAACAAAGTAAATATAATCATTTTTTATAAACAAAACAAATTTTATTATTTTAAACTAAACACTACAAAATCATAAATTTAAAATAAAATTATTAATACTAATTTAGTAATAGTTAAAATATTTTATTACAATCATGATTATATAATAAAATAAGTTTTATGTGTAAAGATAAAAAACATAAATCAATATGACTATAATCCATTAACAAAAAAATATCAACTCACATCACAGTAATAATAAAACAATATACAATTATATTAATAATTTTATATCAACAATTAAATATATATATAAATTTCATTTATTAAACACAATATTTTTTATACGACGTCGTTGTTTAAAAAAATTACTAAGTTGTTTTGAACATAAACAATTTAATATACCAGTAGTAACAGATATGGAATGATTTATTCCAGGATACTTTAATATATGCATAAAAGATCCTACTGCACCAATTTTTTTATCTTTAGCCCCAAATACTAATCTATTAATACGAGCATGAATCATTGCCCCAACACACATAATACATGGCTCCAATGTTACATAAAGTGTTGTGTGTAATAATCGATAATTTCTTAATATTTTACCTCCACATCGTAATGCTAAAATTTCTGCATGAGCTGTAGGATCGTGATAATGAATAGAATTATTATATCCTATACCAATAACTTTATTATTTAATACTAAAACAGCACCAACAGATACTTCACCAACAGAAGTAGCCTGCTGTGCTAACATTAACGCACATCTCATCCAAAACTCATCGTCTACTTTATTAACAACATTTGATTCTGTTGCTTTCATACAGTATAACACCAAATTAAACATCCAATGAATCAACTAAAAACAATTTTTATTTTACAAAACTTAAAAATCATAACAATTGGAACAAATTATAAAAATCAAGCGTAAATTAATTATCTATATAATGTGAATATTAAATATTTAATAAATATTATAAATTTAATATGCTGAAATCATTGAAATAAATAACTATATTATATTTCATAAGCAATACATGATAAACTTAACATATTATAAGAACAAAAATTTAGAATGTAATCGAAAATATTTATATAACAGAAATCATTTTTTATATTCTAAAATAAATAAAACAAACAACATTTCAAAATACAATATTAAAACTAAACTTATTGTTCAAAAATCACTACTGCACAAGCATAAAATTTATCATCAGTCAAAGTTACATGCATGCGTAAAATAGATAATTTATTTGCTAAAATTGCAGCATTCAAAAATACACATAATTTTGGTTTACCTAATTCATCATTTAATATTTCAAATTGATTGTACGCAAGACCATATCGCATGCCAAATCCAAACGCCTTAACTGTAGCTTCTTTTGCAGCAAATCGTTTGGCTAAAAAGCAACTAGAACATTTTTCTTTATGATATCTTTTCAATTCTGCATCAGTGAGAATGCGTCGAGCAAATTTTTCACCAATTCGATTAACTATACATTTAATACGATTAACTTCAACAATATCAACGCCAATACCATAAATTGTCATCATTTATCTTGTGCTTTTAAAATCAAATATTTCATATCTTTCACTGCTTTTGATAAACTACAAAAAAATTGCACGACTAATTATAACATGACCTATATTCAACTCTTTAATTAATGGCAATGATGCTATCGATATTACTCTGTCATAATCTAAACCATATCCAGCATGCACTTCAAGACCATGTTGTAAAGCACAATAATGTATCCCATATTTTATGCGTTCAAATTCTAAACCACGTTGATTATTATCTATACATAAAGCAAAAATCCCAGTATGTATTTTAATACAAGAAGCACCTATATCAATTTCTGCCGAAATTTGATTTTCATCAGCATTAACAAACAATGATGATTTGATATCAAATTGATTAAGTTGAATAAGAAACTTAGATAATTTTGATTTTTTATAAGTATTAACATCTAAACCATATTCAGTCGTAATTTCTTTACGTCGCTCAGGTACTATGCAACAACTATTTGGTTGTAACTGACAAGCAAAATCTAACATTTCTTCTGTAACTACTATTTCTAAATTCATACGAGTTTGTATTGTTTTACGTAACATAAACACATCTCTATCACAAAATATGTATACAATCTTCACGCAAATGTACAATTATACTATCAGCAACAAAATGTTCAGCAACAAACGCTGTATCTATCTGTATGTACTGGATCTGGCCAAACAGACCACCGTTACTTGACGAAGAGTAGCTACATGATCAATATTTACACCTAATTTTAAACCAGATACCATATAATTAAACCTAATACAAATTTCAACAACCAAAACACCAAAGGTAATTAAAAATCTTTTTCAATAAACACGATACATTAAAAAATTAATACAATTGAAATTCAATCCATAACCCAACAATTCTAATTAATTTAGCAATCTATAGGTATATTATGATTCATTTACATATACAATAAATATAGAAAATACAAAAATTTTATTAAAAATAAACAACTCAAAACATAACAAAAAAATAATTTTAATTTATATCATGCCAAACCGTTTTGCTATAAATTTTTCAGATTTTACCTTTACCCATACTTCAAGATGTACTGCCATTTTAAACAAATTTTCCATATCTTGTCTAGCTGCAATACTAATTTTCTTAATTTTATCACCTTGCTTTCCAATAATTATCTTTTTGTGCTCTTCTCGTTTTACTACAATAGAACCATAAATCTTATAACCATAAGATTTATTTTTTTCACATTGATCCACATAAACTTTACTGATATATGGTAATTCTCCTCCTAAAAACCACATTAATTTTTCACGTATAATTTCTGATACTATAAACTCCTGAGAACAATTAGTAACATAATCCTTAGAAAACTGATGCTTTGCTATAGGTAAAATACTTTTTATAATATTAACTAACTTCATTGGATAAGTATCATTCTTAATGCAAACAGGTAACGTAACATAAAAATCTATTTGATTATTCAAAAACTGTATATGTGGTAACAATAATTTTTTATTATAAACCTCATCTACTTTATTTATTAATAAAATAATAGGACAAAAAACATCATGCAACTCATTTAATACCGCTTGATCATCATAAGTCCATTTTATACCTTCAACAACAAAAATAATTAATGTTGTTATTTTTTTTATTAAAATATCATAAATACTATTAATTTCTACAAGTTTATTTAACATACGTTTTTGAGTAAATTTAATAATCCCAGGGTTATCCTTGTAAATTATCTGATGTACTCCTGACGTACTGACCCCTATTATACTATACCATGTAGTCTGTGGTTTATCTGATACAATTGACAATTTTTTACAAATCAATTTATTAAATAAAGTAGATTTTCCTACATTTGAACGTCCAATTATCTCTACATAACCACAATAAGTAATTTTTTCTTCATGCATTTTGTTTATTAAAATCTAATATTTTAAGAACTTTATCTGCAGCATCCTGTTCAGCTTGTCTACGGTTAGAACCGCTACCAATGACCGGATAATCCAACTTGCTAATTTGACAATATATAGTAAATTTTTGACAATGAGATTCACCACTAACTTTAACTATCCAATAAACAGGAAGAGGCAAATGTAAACTTTGTAAATATTCTTGCAACCGAGTTTTTGGATCTTTTTGTTTATTATTTAAATTAATCTTTTCCAGACGTTCATTATACCATAAAATAATTAACTTTTCTACAGTTTGAATATTACTATCTAAAAATACACTGCCTATTAAAGCTTCTAATGCATCAGCTAAAATAGATTCGCGTAAACATCCACCACTTTTCATTTCCCCACAACCCAAGCGAAGACATTTACCTACATTAAATTCTCGAGATATTTCTGCTAAAGTATTTCTACGTACTAAAATAGCTCGCATTCTACTCATCACCCCTTCATCAACATGGGGAAACCTACCATATAAAACATTAGCTATTACATAATTTAATATAGAGTCACCTAAAAATTCTAATCTTTCATTATGAATATGACTAGCACTCCGATGAGTTAATGCTTGTAATAACAAATTATATTGATTAAAAATATAACCTAATTTATCTTGTAATTGATTAATTAATATAAAATCCATGTATTCCTAATAATAATAAAAAATGAAAACACAACAATTTTTGAAATATTTTCATATAAAACATTATCACATAACATAATTATTATGTTATATATAAACCAAATTTAATTTTTAATTATCAATAATCATATTAAATAATACATTGTTAAATTAAATATTCTATAAAAATTAATGAATAAAACCTATATGACCTAATCGTAAACCTGTAGGCCATTGGTTTTCCTGTTTTTCAAAACTCATCCAAATAATTATAGCTTGACCTATTATATTTTTTTCTGCAACACATCCCCAATAACGACTATCTGAACTATTATCACGATTATCACCCATCATAAAATATTCACCCTGGGGAACATACCACTCACATAATACACCATCATTATGATGGTCATCCTCATGATATATATTTCGTAACTGTTGACATGTAGGAATTGTCGTTGTTAAAATATTATGATTTACACCATCCAATGATTCTATACTTTGAATTAAACGAATTCCATTACCAAAATATTTACTAGAAAATATTTGAGAAAAACTACTGTGAATTTCTCTGTTGGAATCTACGCGAAACACTTGCACAAATTTACTGAAATGAACATTAGTATAAGTAATTGGCAACATAACACAAGAGGAATCTACACTTGCACAATTTGGATAGATACTCACATGCTTAGTAAAAGTATTATAAACAATCTTATCACCTGGTAAACCTATGACCCTCTTAATATAATTTAATTTTGTATTTAATGGATATTTAAAAACTACTACATCACCTCGTTTAGGATGTCCTGTAGACATTAATGTATTTTGAGTAATAGGATTTTTTATACCATAAGAAAATTTCTTTACCAAAATAAAATCCCCTACTAAAAGAGTAGGCATCATAGAACCAGACGGAATTTGAAAAGGTTCAAAAATAAACGAACGAATTATAAACACAAATAACAACATAGGAAATATTGATGCACACATTTCTAAAAAATCTAAAAAAAAATTCATAACTTTTTTTATAAAAAAACTTTTTTTATGAATTATAAAATATGATGCATTACAAATTTTATCAAAAAAACAACGACATAAAAATAACAACTTAAAATATTTTAAAAACCAAACAATAGCTGTAATACAAGTGCCAATTGCTAAAATTAAAGAAAATTCATTAATCATATTAATAATAAAATTCAATTTTTTTCTACATTAAAAATAGTTAAAAATATATCCTGAGGTAACATAATATTACCTAACTGTTTCATACGCTTCTTACCTTTTTTTTGTTTTTTTAACAACTTTTTCTTTCTACTTATATCCCTTCCATGACATTTTACTAATACATCTTTACGCAATTGTTTTACAATTGCTCGTGCTATAACACGATTACTAATAGCTGCTTGAATAACAACATCAAATTGTTGACGGGGTATTAATTCCTGTAATTTATTAACAAGTATTCGACAATGATAATTGGCATATTTTCTATGCATTATTAAAGATAACTCGTTAATATAATTACCATTAATTAATAATTTAATACATACTATATTTGCACAAGAAAAACGTTTGAATTCGTATTCTAATGAAGCATATCCATGTGATTCAGATTTTATTTGATCAAATAAATTAAGTAATACTTCAGACATAGGAATCTCATAAACAAAATTTACATAATCACCAAAATATGACACATTTATTTGCATTCCGCGCTTTTTAGCACATATTGATGCAATACCTCCAAAAAATCTTTTAGGTGATAAAATATTACACTCAACAATAGGTTCACGTATTTCTTTAATATATTGATCCATAGATAATAATCGAGACGGACTATTAACATATTGTATTTGATTATCAACAGTCAAAATTTCATAATTAATCATAGGAGCCGTAATGATTAGGTCAAGAGCATACTCTCTCTCCAATCGTTCTTTAACAATTTCCATATGCAATAAACCGAGAAAACCACATTTAAAACCACAACCAAAAGTTAAAGATATTTCCGGTTCATAAGACAACGAAGAATCATTTAAACTAAGTTTAACAAGAGCAATACGAAATGCTTCATAAGAAGAAGATGAATTAAGAGAAAAAATAGTAGCATATATATGAGGTTTAATTCTCTTAAAACCAGGTAATGCTTGTATCGCTGGTTTTAAAAACAAAGTTAAAGTATCTCCAACTGGAATACCAATTATATTTTTAGTTGCACATGTTAACCAACCTACTTCGCCACATCGTAATATCTTACGATCAACTTTTTGAGGAGTTAATATGCCTAACCTATCAATAAAATAACTATCACCAGTACTCATTAGAATTACTTTATCACCTTGACGTAAAGTACCATTTTTAATTCGTACCAAAGATACTACTCCAAGGTAATTATCAAACCAAGAATCAATAATTAATGCTTGCAATGGAGCATCATCTTCACCTTGTGGTGAAGGTATTCTGCAAAGTAAATTTTCTAACAATTCTGATACTCCAATACCAGTTTTTGCAGAACACAACAACGCATTTGAAATATCAATGTCTAAAATATTTTTTACATCTCGTAATACCTTACAAGGATTAGCTGAGGATAAATCAATTTTATTAATAACTAAAATAACTTCTAAATTTAACGATTTAGCAATATGATAATGAGAAATAGTTTGAGCTCCTATTCCTTGAACTGCATCAACTAACAGAAGAGCACCTTCACATGCAGACAAAGAACGAGATACTTCATAAGAAAAATCAACATGTCCTGGAGTGTCAATAAGATTCAATTGAAAATATTGACCACTAAAAGATCTATAATTTAATGTTACACTTTGCGCCTTAATAGTAATACCACGTTCCCTTTCCAAATCCATAGAGTCAAGGATTTGCGAACCCATTTTTCTAGTATCAAATGCACCACAAATTTGAATAAAGCGATCAGATAATGTTGATTTACCATGATCAACATGAGCAATAATAGAAAAATTACGTATATTATGCATTATTTAAATATTTTTACTTAAAAAACTATAAAATCAATAATTCCAATTCAACTAACTTTAATCAATTCTACTTAATTAAATACAATATAGTATGCCGAAATTTTTAAACAAAATTAACAATGAACCTATTTTATATAAACGCAACACTTAATCAATTACATTGACAATGAAAATAAAATTCAACAATTAAAATAATAATACATTCAACACTAGTGACTATAATATAGCGATAACGTATAAGAATACAACATATCAATCCTTAATAAAATTTATAAACAATATTATAAATAACATAATTAATGCAAAACAAAATACATAACTTATATATATTTGTATATTCGATATAAAATACATACAGAATCATATAAACTATAAAATATTCACGCAAAAATATAATTGGACTATCTTATAAAAACATCTCATTTCACATTACATTAAAAATAAACAATAATAAAAAAATAAAATACCTATATCTTAAAAAAAACTTATGTTACACACTATAATCATAATAAACAATATAAATTAAAAATGAATAATTTACATTATTTAACCAATAAAAAAAATTTCTCCTGGAAATCTTTTGTAGCAAAAGAAAAAAAATTAACTTACTTCAAAAACATTTTTGAATGTATCAAAAAACAACAAAAACAAGGCATTACAATTTATCCAAATAAAAAAGATATTTTTAATGCTTTCCATTATACTGCATTTAATAATGTCAAAGTAGTCATCATCGGGCAAGATCCTTATCATCAACCCCAACAAGCACATGGCTTATGTTTTTCTGTACCAATTGGTATAAAAATACCACCCTCCCTTCTAAATATTTATGCAGAACTTAAATCAGATATATCTGATTTTATCATACCAAACCATGGATGTTTAAAAAATTGGGCTATTCAAGGAGTATTATTATTAAATTGTATTTTAACTGTACAAAAAGGAATAGCTCACTCCCATTCTAATCTTGGATGGGAAATATTCACTGATAAAATAATACAATCACTTAATTATTACCAAGAAAAAATTATTTTTCTTTTATGGGGTGCCTACGCAAATAAGAAAAAAAATATAATAAACCCACAAAAACATTATATTTTACAATCATCACACCCTTCTCCACTGTCAGCACATCTAGGTTTTTTTGGATGTCGACATTTTTCTAAAACCAATAAATTATTAACTATAAACAAACTTAAACCAATAAATTGGCAACCTTAACTATAAACCAACGTTTATTTTATTCTAACTACAAAATATCTAAAATCTAATAATTTAACTTTATTAAATTTTTTTCTTTCATATAATCATAATTAAAACAACAAAATAAGCTAAAAATAAACAATTAAATACTTTTAATTTTAGATACAATAACCATTGCAGGACGTACTAATCTTGCATTTAAACGATACCCTTTCTGTACTACCATTATTACTTGATTGGAATCATATTCGTCAGATTCTGATATAGTCATCGCTTGATGTATTTCTGGATTAAACGGAACATTCACTTCACTAATAACTTCAAGACCAAATTTATACATAATATCTAAAAAAGATTTATGAGTTAATTCAACACCTGTGGTAATCGCCTCAAAATTATTATCAGATTTATTCAACATTTCTAATGTACGTTCCAAATTATCAATTACAGGTAACAATTCGCTAATAAAATGTTCCAATGCAAACTTATGAGCTTTTTCAATATTTTGTTCACTACGACGGCGAATATTCTCCATTTCAGCTGTTACACGCAATAAAGTATCACGCTCACGCTGTTGCATTTGCAACAACTCCGTTTCTAACTTTATTATCTTTTCATCTCGCGAATCTAAAACGTCATGCACCGATTGACACGTTTCTTGTTTTACATCCTGATTTTTTTCTTCTACAACATTACTTTGCGAGACTTGATTATCAGGGGTATTCTGTTCTTTATTAGTTATCATGAATTTCCTCCGAATTTCAGTATTTTCTCAATATTCTAACCATTATGGGGATAAAAAATAAGGATTCAAGGATAAACTATATGAATTAACTTATGAACCCATTAAAGGATCACTAATACAATGAATTATATTTTTCATACTATCGGCATCATAGGGTACTCTCGACA
The DNA here is from genome assembly GCF_000973545.1 of Blochmannia endosymbiont of Camponotus (Colobopsis) obliquus. GTDB lineage: Bacteria > Pseudomonadota > Gammaproteobacteria > Enterobacterales > Enterobacteriaceae > Blochmanniella. Next base: position 659,724 of record NZ_CP010049.1, read on the forward strand.
CCTAAATAATACAATAACACATAAAACATTATATTATTGGTTAAAAAAACGAAAGATTAACGTTATCATGGAAAAACAAACCGCTTCTTTCTTTAAGATAAAAACTGCCAAAATTGCTAATTTAATTGAAATAGGACAAAAGGCTGACTTAGCAATTATAATAGGCGGAGATGGTAATATGCTTAGAGCTGCCAATATACTATCACATTACGACATTAAAATTATTGGTATTAATCACGGAAACCTTGGATTTTTAACCGATTTAGAACCTAATTCAGCGTTAAAAGAACTATCAAATATACTAAAAGGTAATTTTTTAAGTGAAAAACGCTTCTTACTAGAAATAAAAATTTACCAACACAATATTTATCGAAAAACAATTTTTGCTATTAATGAAGTTATTTTACATTCAAAAAAAATATCCCATATGATCACATTTGAAATATATATTAACAACAATTTTACTTTTACACAACATTCTGATGGCTTAATTATCGCAACTCCAACCGGATCTACAGCATACTCCCTTTCTGCTGGCGGCCCAATTGTAACCCCGGAAGTAAATGCTATCATTTTACTACCTGTATTACCACATAATCTTTCTTCTCGCCCAATTATAATTAACAGTAACAACATTATTACACTAAAGTTTCCTCAATTAACTACTAACTTAAAAATAAACTGTGATAATCAAACCCCTGTCACTATAAAAAACAAAAGCAAAATACATATTCAACGTAGTAGTCATTACCTTAATTTAATTCATCCAAATACTTATAATTATTTTAAAACACTAAAAACCAAACTAGGTTGGGCAAAAAGTATTTACTAACCAATAAAAATATTATTTTATGACTATAAATAAAAAATTTTATAATCAATATAAAACTGTAAAATATATTAATTAATTTTATAATAACAAAGTTATACTATATAACTTGACTATATAACAAAAATCATGACACTATAATAAATAAAACATAAATATAACTTAAACTTTATATGTAATTTAATAATAATATACATTAATATATAATAAATATATTATCCTTGTACGAATCTTATTAAATATATTTAAATTTATTTAAACAATAATACACGTTCCATGCAATATGTATATTATGATTTAAAAAATAAACAAGAAAAATATTTCAATAATATTGAACTATTTTAAACACCTAAAATAATCATAACAACTATTATTACATCATTCACAAAAGTATAAACAAAAAAAATAAATACAATATTTGTTGATCTTTAAATAATACAGCAATGCTATATTGTGCATGCATATAATAATAATTATAATCACACTATAATTAAAGTTAAAGTATAACTTAAACTAAATTTATTCTATATAAAATAATATTAAAATACAAAACCGATAATTTTCTCAATTAAACTTAAATATTATAAAAAATAAAAATTTCAAACATCATAAATTTTCTCAGCTCTAACAAGAAATATTTCTATTAAATCATCAATTTTTTTTATTAATACAGAACTACAAAATATATTAAAAAAAGATACAGCAAACTCAAAATTAAAACAACATTGCACTACACTACATTGATCATTTATTGGTAAAAAATACCAATAACCAAAAAATGATTTAAATGGACCAGAAACTAATTGCATAAAAATACTTTTATTTCTCACAATAAAATTGTGAGAAATTAGCTGCTCATTAATTCCAAATTGACAAATATTTATCTCAGCTGTTAACTCATTAGCATTATGTCGTTTTAAAATTCTACTCAAAATACAACCTGGAATAAATTGCGAATAAGCTGTTATATCATTAATTAAATAAAACATCTGTTCTACATTATAAGGAACTGATACAGAATGTTTAACATCAAACATACATTTAATCATTTGAATAATAAAAATAATTTACATAATAATAAAATAAAACTTTGTTATAATAAATTATTAATTTACCTTAAATGCAAAAAATTTCAGCTGAATTACATGATAAACAACAAAAAAAAAACACACACACAATATATTACAAATAATATAATACAAAATAAAAAAGCTCAATATGAATATTATATCGAACAAGAAATCGAAGCTGGATTATCATTATTAGGATGGGAAATAAAATCAGCCAGATCTAAAAATATAAATATTAATAATAGTTTTATTTTTTTTAAAAATACAGAAGCTTATCTTATGGGTGCATATTTTAAAACACCAAAAACATGTCAATTTTTTTCAAATTTAGAACACCAATCTACTCGTAACCGTAAAATTTTACTAAAAAAAAAAGAATTATGTATCTTATTTAATAAAATTAAACGCAAAGGTTATACTGCTATACCCTTAAATTTATATTGGAAAAATACATGGATAAAACTTAAAATTGGCATAGCAAAAGGCAAAAAACAACACGATCAACGATCAAATATTAAGAACAGAGAATGGAACATGAACAAATTACGTATTATTAAACGTAATAATCGCTAATTTAGTATTGATTTTTCATAAAATTTCTATTATACTGTCCGTGAGGTGCAGGGGCTGATTCTTGGATTTTGACGAAGTTTGTTTGTTTTTTGAGGTGCATGTCGAGGGTAAGGCTGGCCTCGTAAAAAGCCTTAATTTTTAATTAATTGCAAATAATACTAAGTATGAACCTGTTGCATTGGCAGCTTAAAGTTAGTTTAAAAAACTAAAGGTTCCTTCTTTGAATTGTCTCTTCTCTTGAGCACAATTCAATTATAAGAAGTTACATTTATTAAGAGACAATTCGTTATTTGTAATCCTAAAACAAATAGCGCTGGAATATGTAAAAATAGGATTGTTGATTAGTAATTCTGTTCATGTATAGCTACTCAATAAAAATTAAAACATGAACCAAACATGTAGTATCCGCAAATTTCAAAAATTTCGGACGCGGGTTCGAATCCCGCCAGCTCCACCAAAAACATTCTTTAGTACGTTAAAAAATACAACAGATAAAAATCCTTATTTTCTTTAATTTTATATTGTATATATTAAAAAAATACACTATCATTAATAGTAATAACCTTTCTAAATTAGATAATATTTATTTTAAATTTTATAGTTAAGAAGTATTTTTTTTCTTCACTAACAAATCAAAAACAGTTTCGAAAATTTCTTATAAGAGTTAAACTTATTATTATGGTTTACCTATATTTGTTTATTGCCATCATTTCAGAAGTAATTGCTACAACATCACTTAAAGCTTCAGAAAATTTTAGTAAATTATACCCCTCTATGACAGTAATCATCGGTTATGCAATTTCATTTCTGCTGTTGTCATTAGTATTAAAAACTTTACCAGTGGGTATCGCTTATTCTTATTGGTCAGGTTTAGGAATTATCTTTATCACAATTGCAGGGCATTTTCTCTATAATCAAAAATTAGATAAATTTGCTATTATTGGAATTACTTTAATTATTATAGGCATTATAATAATAAATTTATTTTCCAAATCTTCAAAAAATTAACTTCACATTATATTATTTAATTAAATATAAAAAATAATATTTTCAAAAAAAACAAATACTACAAATTACAATTACGTAAATTAAAAGAAAATAATCTGAACAATTATGATTAATAAAGAAAACAACGTCATATTTAATAAAACGATAAACAAACACCAACAATTTCTTAAAGAATTACCAAAAATTCCTCAAAATATTGAAGATATAAAAATATTACATAACCCAAAAGAATTCTATCAAACTTTATTACATTCAATAATTACTGCTACACAACACATATTTCTTGTAGTTTTATATCTAGAACAAGATCAAGGAGGACATAAGATTCTTGAAACCATTTTTCAAACAAAACAAAAAAAACCCGAAATCAAAATTGCAATATTAGTAGATTGGCATAGGGCACAACGTGGACGCTTAGGTGTAACAACTAATTATACAAATATTGAATGGTATCGTTATATGTCCAAAACACACCCAGATATTGATGTACCAATATATGGAGTACCAATTCATAATCGTGAAGCACTTGGTGTTTTACATTTAAAAGGATTTATTATAGATGATTTAGTAATTTATAGCGGAGCAAGTTTTAACAATACATATTTACATCAAAAAGAAAAATATAGATATGATAGATATCACTTAATTAAAAATAAAATATTAGCCGATATAATGTTAAACTACATAAAAAAATATCTATTGACTGCTGACGCAGTCAATAGATTAGATAAAAATAACAAACTAAATATCCTAAAAATTAAAAAAAAAATAAAACTATTTAGACAATCATTAAAAAAATCTTCATATATCTGCTACAATACAAATGCTAAATACACAAACACTAAAAATGAACTAACAATTACCCCATTAGTAGGTTTAGGTAAACAAAATAATCTCAACAAAACTATTCAACACTTAATATGTGCAACTGAAATTAAATTAATACTATGCACACCATACTTTAACCTACCCACCTCATTAATACAGAATTTAATACAACTATTACATCAAAATAAACAAATAGAAATTATAGTGGGCGATAAAACAACCAATGACTTTTTTATTCCAGAAGATCAACCTTTTAAAATTATTGGTATTTTACCTTATTTGTATGAAATTAATTTAAAAAATTTTATTAATAAATTTCAAAACCATATAAATACTGGACAAATGCAAATTAAAATATGGAAAGATAATAATAATAGCTTTCATTTAAAAGGTATTTGGATCGATGATAAATATCAATTATTAACTGGAAGCAACCTTAATCCTAGAGCATGGAGACTAGATTTAGAAAATGCACTATTAATACATGATCCACAGAACAAACTTAAACAACAAAAAACTTATGAATTAAATAATATTCAATTACACACAAAAATTATTAATCATTATAATTCATTGCAAAATATTACCGATTATCCAACCAAAATTCGTAAATTAATACTTAGATTAAGACGCACTTATTTTGATCGTATTATTAATAAAATACTTTAAAAAATATTAACTACTATTCATTATATGCTACAACAAACAATTAAAAAATTTAAACATTGTGAGATTGAGCTCTCACGGGTCATTAGTATCGGTTAGCTCAACACCTCACGGTGCTTACACACCCGACCTATCAACGTTATAGTCTTTAACGTCCCTTTAGGAGAAATGTTATATTTCTCAGGGAAGATTCATCTTAAGGCAAGTTTCCCACTTAGATGCTTTCAGCGGTTATCTTTTCCATACATAGCTACCGGGCAATGCCATTGGCATGACAACCCGAACACCATAGGTATGTCCACTCCGATCCTCTCGTACTAGGAGCAGCCCCTTTCAATCTTCCAACGCCCACGGCAGATAGGGACCGAACTGTCTCACGACGTTCTAAACCCAGCTCGCGTACCACTTTAAATGGCGAACAGCCATACCCTTGGGACCTGCTTCAGCCCCAGGATGTGATGAGCCGACATCGAGGTGCCAAACACCGCCGTCGATATGAGCTCTTGGGCGGTATTAGCCTGTTATCCCCGGAGTACCTTTTATCCGTTAAGCGATGGCCCTTCCATTCGGAACCACCGGATCACTAAGACCTGCTTTCGCACCTGCTCGAACTGTCGTTCTCGCAGTCAAGCTAGCTTTTACCTTTGCACTAACCTCACGATGTCTGACCGTGATTAGCTAACCTTTGTGCTCCTCCGTTACTCTTTGGGAGGAGACCGCCCCAGTCAAACTACCCACCAGACACTGTCCTCAATCCGGATAACGGACCAAAGTTAGAATGTTAAATATTAAAGGGTGGTATTTCAAGGATGGCTCCATAAAAACTAGCATTTTTACTTCACAACCTCCCACCTATCCTACACATTAATATCCAAAATTCAATATCAAGCTATAGTAAAGGTTCACGGGGTCTTTCCGTCTTGCCGCGGGTACACCGCATCTTCACGGCGATTTCAATTTCACTGAGTCTCAGGTGGAGACAGTCTGACCATCATTACGCCATTCGTGCAGGTCGGAACTTACCCGACAAGGAATTTCGCTACCTTAGGACCGTTATAGTTACGGCCGCCGTTTACCGAGGCTTCGATCAAGAGCTTCTTTTTAAAAATTAAAAATAACCCCATCAATTAACCTTCCGGCACCGGGCAGGCGTCACACCGTATACTTCCACTTTCGTGTTTGCACAGTGCTGTGTTTTTAATAAACAGTTGCAGTCAGCTGGTATCTTCGACTAACCTCAGCTAAAAGAAGTACTTTCTTTTCACCTACACGTTAGCGTGCCTTCTCCCGAAGTTACGGCACCATTTTGCCTAGTTCCTTCACCCGAGTTCTCTCAAGCGCCTTAGTATTCTCTACCCAACTACCTGTGTCGGTTTAGGGTACGATTAAATATAATTTAAAACTTAGAGGTTTTTCTTGGAAGCATAGCATCAATTCCTTCATCAACTAAATGACTCGTCATCACGCCTCAGTGTTAAAAAAAGAACGGATTTGCCTATTCTTTCCACCTTCACGCTTAAACCGAGACTACCGACGCTCGGCGAACCTAGCTTTCTCCGTCACCCCTTCGCAAATTAATATTTAGTACAGGAATATTAACCTGTTTCCCATCAATTACGCTTTTAGCCTCACCTTAGGAATCGACTCACCCTGCCTCGATTAACGTTGGACAGGAACCCTTAGTCTTTCGGCGAGCAGGTTTTTCACCTGCTTTATCGTTACTTATGTCAGCATTCGCACTTCTGATGTCTCCAATATATTTCACAATATACCTTCAATAACTTACAGAACGCTCCTCTACCCAATAAATTTCATAAAATTTATTGTCGCAGCTTCGGTATATAATTTAAGCCCCGTTACATCTTCCGCGCAGGCCGACTCGACCAGTGAGCTATTACGCTTTCTTTAAATGATGGCTGCTTCTAAGCCAACATCCTGGCTGTCTAAGCCTTCCCACTTCGTTTTCCACTTAATCATAATTTAGGGACCTTAGCTGGCGATCTGGGTTGTTTCCCTTTCCACAACGAATATTAGCACCCGCTGTGTGTCTCCCATAATTTCATTCTTCGGTATTCATAGTTTGCATCGGATCAGTAACCTGGGATAGATCCTTCACCGAAACAGTGCTTTACCCCCGAAGATGATTCATGAGGCGCTACCTAAATAGCTTTCGAGGAGAACCAGCTATCTCCCGGTTTGATTGGCCTTTCACCCCTAACCACAAATCATCCGCTAATTTTTCAACATTAGTCGGTTCGGTCCTCCAATTAGCATTACCCAATCTTCAACCTGTTCATGGTTAGATCACCGGGTTTCGGGTCTATATCTTGCAACTTAACGCCCAATTAAGACTCGGTTTCCCTCCGGCTACCTTATACAGTTAACCTCGCTACAAAATATAAGTCGCTGACCCATTATACAAAAGGTACGCAGTCACATATAACTTAATGCTCCTACTGCTTGTACGTATACGGTTTCAGGTTCTATTTCACTCCCCTATCCGGGGTTCTTTTCACCTTTCCCTCACGGTACTAGTTCACTATCGGTCAGTTAGTAGTATTTAGCCTTAGAGGATGGTCCCCCCATATTCAAACAGGATACCACGTGTCCCGTTTTACTCATTGAGTCTATAAAATACACACATTTTCGGATACGGGACTATCACCCTATATTATCAATTTTTCCAAATTATTCTCCTAATGTGATCTTTTTAAAAAAAAGACTCGGGCTGTTCCCCATTCGCTCGCCACTACTAAGGGAATCTCAATTGATTTCTTTTCCTCAGAGTACTAAGATGTTTCAGTTCCTCTGGTTTGCTTCATTAAGCTATGAATTTACTTAATGATGATATAATCATATTATATCAGGTTTCCCCATTAGGAAATCGCCGGCTATTAACGCTTCATCATCAGCTCACCGACGCTTATCGCAGATAAGCACGTCCTTCATCGCCTCTAACTGCCAAGGCATCCACCGTACACACTTTAATTGCTCAATCCCACAATTTTTTAATAAAAATATTTCAACAACAAACAAAAAAACACTTACATTTCGCTTATGTTATACACACAAGCAAATCTAAATTAAATCCGAAAATATCATTAAATAAAAATTAACAAAATGCAAGTATTTTAATTTTTACATATCACCAAACTGTTAAAGAACAAATTTTTACATATAACTTAATAAAACGCACAACAATTACGTCCCCTAGGGGGTTCGAACCCCTGTTACCGCCATGAAAGGGCAGTGTCCTGGTCCACTAGACGAAGGAGACTAAATACATTGTCATTAAGAATAAAAATTTTTATTACTATATTTACAACTCTACTTTTACAATTCAAACCAACTTTTACTCCTATCTTAAGCGTATAAACCACTATGTAGGTGTTACATAAATTCATCCTTATTCAGTTATAAGGAGGTGATCCAACCACAGGTTCCCCTACGGTTACCTTGTTACGACTTCACCCCAGTCATGAATCACAAAGTGGCAAGCGCCCTCCATGTTTTAAATGGTTAAGCTACTTGCTTCTTTTGCAATCCACTCCCATGGTGTGACGGGCGGTGTGTACAAGGCCCGGGAACGTATTCACCGTGACATTCTGATTCACGATTACTAGCGATTCCGACTTCATGGAGTCGAGTTGCAGACTCCAATCCGAACTACGACGCACTTTATGAGATTTGCTAGCTTTTACAAGATCGCTTCTCTTTGTATACGCCATTGTAGCACGTTTGTAGCCCTACCCATAAGGGCCATGATGACTTGACGTCATCCTCACCTTCCTCCGACTTATCATCGGCAGTCTCCTTTGAGTTCCCGACTTCATCGCTGGCAACAAAGGATAAGGGTTGCGCTCGTTGCGGGACTTAACCCAACATTTCACAACACGAGCTGACGACAGCCATGCAGCACCTGTCTCAGAGTTCCCGAAGGCACCCATATATCTCTACATAGTTCTCTGGATGTCAAGAGTAGGTAAGGTTCTTCGCGTTGCATCGAATTAAACCACATGCTCCACCGCTTGTGCGGGCCCCCGTCAATTCATTTGAGTTTTAACCTTGCGGCCGTACTCCCCAGGCGGTCGATTTAACGCGTTAACTACGAAAGCCACAACTCAAAGGTTACGACCTTCAAATCGACATCGTTTACAGCGTGGACTACCAGGGTATCTAATCCTGTTTGCTCCCCACGCTTTCGTACCTGAGCGTCAGTTTTTGTCCAGGGGGCCGCCTTCGCCACTGGTATTCCTCCAGATCTCTACGCATTTCACCGCTACACCTGGAATTCTACCCCCCTCTACAAAACTCTAGCTTAACAGTTTCAAATGCAGTTCCCAGGTTAAGCCCGGGGATTTCACATCTGACTTAATAAAACCGCCTACGTACTCTTTACGCCCAGTAATTCCGATTAACGCTTGCACCCTCCGTATTACCGCGGCTGCTGGCACGGAGTTAGCCGGTGCTTATTCTATAGGTAACGTCAATCAATAATATTATTTGTATTATTGCCTTCTTTCCTATTAAAAGTGCTTTACAACCCGAAGGCCTTCTTCACACACACGGCATGGCTGCATCAGGGTTTCCCCCATTGTGCAATATTCCCCACTGCTGCCTCCCGTAGGAGTCTGGACCGTATCTCAGTTCCAGTGTGGCTGGTCATCCTCTCAGACCAGCTAGGGATCGTGGCCTAGGTGAGCCATTACCTCACCTACTAGCTAATCCCATCTGGGTTCATCTAATGACATAAGGCCCTAATAATGAATACCATAGAGTCCCCTACTTTGGTCTTAAAAAAAAGACTTCATGCGGTATTAGCTATCGTTTCCAATAGTTATCCCCCTTCATTAGGCAGATCCCCAGATTTTACTCACCCGTACGCCGCTCGCCGGCAAAATAATATTCAATTAACTTAACATTAACTCAAACATTACTTCCCGATGCCGCTCGACTTGCATGTGTTAAGCCTGCCGCCAGCGTTCAATCTGAGCCATGATCAAACTCTTCACTTTAATTTCTATTCATAACTACTACTTAAAAAAAACTAACCAACTTGATTAAATACTCAAATAAGTCACATCTCTCTTATCTTATAAAAAAAAGATGTTTGACTTCATTATGCAACACCTACACACATACTGTTATATAATAAATTATTAAAGAACATATACCATATTACATTAATTACAATCTTCAAATGAAAAAATAAACTATAGCCATCTTAATTCCTTTTGCATAAAACGTCAAGCATATTTTGATTGTCTAATATTATATATTATAATTTAAGCGTACTATTATTTTAACGTCCATAATTCAATAAAATAATTAATAAGTTTATCTTCTTAATTAAAAAAATAAATAAACACATTCACAAAAAAATATTGTAAAAAACTATAAAAATGTTTACATTTGTATGAACTATTTTCATTATGGTATAAGTATACATTTTGCTATAAGATAATACACAAAAATATATTACACATAACACATATATTCATTTTGCATAAATATATCACATTATTAATATTGATAATGAAACAGACACATCTAAAATTAACACCTTAATAAAAGGATAATCAAAAAAAATGCAACAAGAATATCCTATTCGTCGAGTATTAATTAGTGTATATGACAAAACTGGAATTATAAAATTTTCTACAAATCTACATCATAAAGGTATTCAAATAATTTCAACTACAGGTACTGCCTCTTTACTTAAAAAGGCAGGATTACCAATTATAGAAATTTCCAACTATATTAATTTTCCAGAAATAATGGATGGACGTATAAAAACTCTACATCCTAAAATATATGGTGGAATCCTAGCAAGACGTAATATTGATGATGAAATTATGAAAACATTGAATATTAAACCAATAGATATGGTAGTAATCAATCTGTATCCTTTTAACACAACAAAAGAAAAAAAAAATCCTCTTCAAGAAAAAATCATAGAAAATATTGACATCGGTGGTCCTAGTATGATTAGAGCTGCAGCAAAAAACTACCAACGTGTAGCCATCGTAATACATAACTATGATTACATACCTATAATTTCTGAAATGAATAAAAACAATAATGCACTTACTATAAATACTAAATTTCAACTAGCATCAAAAGCTTTTGAACATATTGCTACATATGATAAAAAAATTGCTGACTACTTTAAAAATAAAAAATTCATTAAACAAAAAAAATACCCCATACATAATTTACCAAAAAGTTTTAATATTATGGAAGAACAATTTATAAAAACAAAAAATGTACGTTATGGCGAAAATCAACATCAACGTGCAGCATTTTATATAAATACAAAAATTTCCAACAAACTATCAATAAATAAATTAAAAAAAATACAAGGAAAAGATCTATCTTATAATAATATTGTAGATATCGATACTGCTTTAGAATGTATACAAATGTTTAGAAAACCAACCTGTATAATATTAAAACATAGTAACCCATGCGGAGTAGCTAGCGCACAAACAATTCATTCTGCCTATACTAAAGCATATCAAACTGATCCTGTTTCTGCGTTTGGAGGTGTTATTGCATTAAATAAACCTTTAGATTTTCATACTGCTAAAACTATTATTCAACAACAATTTACTGAAATAATCATTGCACCACATATCAACACAAATACTCTAAATATATTAAAAACAAAAAAAAATTTAAGAATAATAAGTTACGGAAATAATTTTATAGCACCACCCAACATAAATTTAAAACTACTACATGGTGGTGGCCTTTTAATACAAGAACATGATGCAAAAAAAATCAATATTAAAAAAATAAATATAGTTACAAAACGCCGACCTAACAACAAGGAAATGAAAGATGCATTGTTTTGCTGGAAAATTATAAAATTTGTTAAATCCAATGCAATAGTATATGCTCGCAACTACCAAACCATTGGTATTGGTAGTGGACAAATGAGCAGAATATTCGCAACAAAAATTGCGGCAATTAAAGCAAAAGATGCAGGATTAAAAATTCATGGAGCAACTATGGCTTCCGACGCATTTTTTCCCTTCTGTGATAATATAGAAATTGCTGCAAAAATTGGCATACGCTGCATAATCCAACCAGGTGGATCAATTAAAGACGGAGAAATAATTGACGCCGCTAATAAACATAATATAGCAATGATTTTTACTCATGTACGACATTTCAAACATTAATTGCAGTTTAAACAAAAATCAAAAACATACAATCATAATAATATCTTACTCAAACAACATAGCAACAAAAAATTTCCCCTATGTTCATTTCTCTCCATATTTAAACACAACTCAACCCAATCAAATATTTAAATTATTAAAAATTAATATGTAATTACACGATAAAACTATATAATATCAATTAATTATTTTTTTTACAGATCTACTAAAAACAAATGTTGGTACTTTACTCGATAAAATTTTCATTCTTTTGCCAGTCTGAAGATTATAACCGATACGTGTCTGAAGATTTTTAACTTTAAAAACACCAAAACCTACTAATTTTACTGTATTGCCTAATTTAAGAGATGCAATTATCTCTGACAAAATTGTTTCTAAAACTAATTTTACTTGAACTTTAGAAATACTATGCTCATTAACAATGACATCAATCATTTGAGTTTTATTCATACAATCATCCCTAAGTAACATCATATGTTCAAATATTAAAAAAACAACTAATCCTTATAAAATACTTAAAAAATTTAAACATAGATTCATGTTCCAATTTCATACATATTTCACATATATATAAATGATTAATTATTATTAAAATATACAAAAACGCGCAATACTATAAATAAAAACTTAATAAATAAAACAACATAACAATTTATTTCACCTAACTAAATAAAATATAAACTAACTCTATGCTAATTATCACTATTACTATGAACTAATTTCGTAGCATTTAATAATTCAGCTAAATTAGCTGATGCTTCATCGGCAGTGATAGAAGAAGATATAGACTCACCCTTGCGCTGATTATCATTACGAGAACGAGTTCTTTCTTGATGATAAGAATATCCAGTACCAGCAGGAATCAATCGTCCAACAATAACATTTTCTTTCAAGCCACGTAATTCGTCGTTTTTACCAGATACAGACGCTTCTGTTAATACACGCGTAGTTTCCTGGAATGATGCTGCAGAAATAAACGACTCTGTAGCTAAAGAGGCCTTAGTAATACCTAACAAATCACGAGAAAAAACAACTATTTTTTTTCCTTCATGTTTTAATTGACGATTAACAATTTTTACACGAAAATATTCTGTTTGTTCCCCTTCCAAAAATTCAGAATTACCAGAATCAATAATAGTAACTTTACGCAACATCTGTCTAATAATAACCTCAATGTGCTTATCATTTATCTTAACACCTTGAAGACGATAAACTTCTTGTACTTCATTAATAATATAATTAGTAACAGCATGTACACCACGTAAACGTAAGATGTCATGAGGAGATTCTGGTCCATCTGAAATAACATCACCACACTCTACAAATTCACCTTCAAAAACATTCAGTTGACGCCATTTAGGAATCATTTCTTCATAATTATCATTACCATCAACAGGGGATATAATTAAACGACGTTTACCTTTTGTTTCTTTGCCAAAAGATACAATGCCACTAATTTCTGCAAGAATTGCCGCTTCTTTAGGACAACGAGCTTCAAATAAATCAGCAACACGAGGTAAACCACCTGTAATATCCTTTGTACCACTACTTTCATGCGGTAATTTCGCCAAAACATCTCCACAAGTAATCTTTGAACCATCTTCAAGTTGTATTATTGTTCTACCAGGTAAAAAATACTGGACTGGTATATCTGTACCTGGAAGCAACAAATCCTGACCATCTATATTAACTATTTTTAATGCAGGACGCAATTCTCTACCACCGCTAGAACGTTCGGCTGTATCTAATACTACAATGGAAGACAAACCAGTAAAATCATCAGTTTGCCTCATAACACTTTGACCATCAATAATATCAGTGAATTTAATATAACCACTAAATTCTGTAATAATAGGCATAGTATGAGGATCCCAATATGCAATTATTTCACCACCTATAACTTGCTCTTCATCACCTTTGGTCATCATTGCCCCGTAAGGCACTTTATAACTTTCTTTTGTACGACAAAAATTATCAACAACTCTTAATTCAGTATTACGAGAAGTAATTACAAATTTACCAGCTTCATTGATAACAAATTTAGCATTATTCAAACGGACAATTCCACTATTTTTTACCTGAATACTTGATTCTGTAGCAGCACGAAATGCAGCACCTCCAATATGAAAAGTACGCATAGTTAATTGAGTACCCGGCTCACCAATAGATTGAGCGGCAATAACCCCAATAGCCTCACCTTCATTTACAAGTTGCCCACGAGCTAAATCACGTCCATAACAATAAGCACAGACACCAAAATCAGTATCGCAAGTTACAACTGACCGCACTTTAAGACAATCTATCGAATTTTTTTCTAAAATATCACAACAATCTTCATCTAAAAGAGTATTACGAGATATTAAAATATCCGATGAGGTACCAGATCTAATAATATCTTCTGCTGTTACACGCCCTAATACACGTTCACGTAATGATTCCTTTACATCACCACCTTCAATCAACGAACTCATAGTAATACTAGACACAGTACCACAATCTTTTTCAGTAACAACTAAATCCTGAGCAACATCAACTAAACGACGAGTTAAATAGCCAGAATTAGCGGTTTTCAATGCAGTATCCGCTAATCCTTTACGAGCACCATGAGTAGAAATAAAATATTGTAAAACATTCAATCCCTCACGAAAATTTGCTGTAATAGGAGTTTCAATAATCGATCCGTCAGGTTTTGCCATTAAGCCACGCATACCAGCAAGTTGACGAATTTGTGCTGCTGAACCTCGTGCACCAGAATCAGCCATCATAAAAATATTATTAAACGAAGTCTGTAACTCATTTTTACCGTAACGATTGACAACTAATTCAGTAGATAAATTATCCATCATCGCTTTAGCAACTCGTTCATTAGCAACAGCCCAAATATCTATTACTTTATTATAACGCTCTCCTGCAGTTACCAAACCAGATTGAAATTGTTCTTGAATATCTGCTACTTCACTTTCTGCTTCATCAATGATTTCGACCTTCTTAATAGGAATCATCATATCATCAATACCAACAGACGCTCCAGATCGAGCAGCATAAGCAAAACCTGTATACATAATTTGATCAGCAAAAATCACTGTTGGTTTTAAGCCTAATACCCGATAACAAGTATTCAGCATATTCGATATCGCTTTCTTTCCTAAAACTTGATTAACTAATGTAAAAGATAATCCTTTAGGAACAATCATCCAAAGAATAGAACGACCAATAGTAGTATCAATAAGATGAGTATGCTCTAACCATTCATTTTCTCCATGTTGTTCATATTCGGTAATTCGAACTTTAACGCAAGCGTGTAAGTCTGCTAAACCTAAACGATAAACACGTTCAGCTTCTTGTGGTCCAGATAATACCATACCCTCACCCTTACCATTAACACAATCTCTCGTCATATAATACAAACCTAAAACAACATCTTGAGAAGGAACTATAATTGGTTCACCATTAGCTGGTGATAAAATATTGTTAGTAGACATCATTAATGCACGAGCTTCTAACTGAGCTTCTAATGTCAATGGAACATGCACAGCCATCTGATCACCATCAAAATCTGCATTATACGCTGCACAAACTAAAGGATGTAACTGAATAGCTTTCCCTTCAATTAAAATTGGTTCAAAAGCCTGAATACCTAAACGATGCAATGTAGGAGCTCTATTTAACATTACCGGATGTTCACGAATAACCTCATCTAACATATCCCATACTATAGATTCTTCTCTTTCTACCATCTTTTTAGCAGTTTTAATAGTTGTAGCAAAACCACAAGTTTCCAATCTACCATAAATAAATGGTTTAAATAATTCAAGAGCCATTTTTTTAGGTAATCCACACTGATGTAAACGTAAATATGGGCCTACAGTAATAACTGAACGTCCAGAATAATCAACACGCTTACCTAACAAATTTTGACGAAACCTACCTTGTTTCCCCTTAATCATATCAGACAAAGATTTTAAAGGACGTTTATTAGAACCTGTTATAGCCCTACCACGACGACCATTATCTAACAAAGCATCTACTGCCTCCTGCAACATACGTTTTTCATTACGAACTATAATATCGGGGGCTGAAAGATCCAATAAACGTTTTAATCTATTATTACGATTAATAACTCGACGATATAAGTCATTTAAATCAGAAGTAGCAAAACGCCCTCCATCTAATGGTACTAAAGGACGTAAATCAGGAGGTAATACCGGTAAAACATCAAGAATCATCCATTCAGGCTTATTATCAGATTGTAAAAAAGATTCAAGCAATTTGATACGCTTAGTTAATTTTTTACGCTTAGTATCAGAATTTGTTTTTTCTAATTCTTCACGCATTTCTTCACATTCGTGTTCTAAATCCATATTCTTTAATAAATATTGGATAGCTTCCGCACCCATTCTGGCTTCAAATTCATCTCCAAACTCCTCTAATGCATCTAAATATTGATCTTCAGTAAGAATTTGACGACACTCAAGAGTAGTCATACCGCTTTCAACAACTACATAAGATTCAAAATATAAAACACGCTCAATATCACGTAATGGCATATCTAAAAGTAAACCAATACGAGAAGGCAACGACTTCAAAAACCAAATATGAGCCGTCGGAGAAGCTAATTCAATATGCCCCATACGCTCACGACGTACTTTACTCTGAGTAACTTCTACACCACATTTTTCACATACCACGCCCCGATGTTTTAATCGCTTATACTTACCACATAAACATTCATAATCTTTAATAGGACCAAAAATACGTGCACAAAATAAACCATCTCTTTCAGGCTTAAAAGTACGATAATTAATTGTTTCTGGTTTTTTTACTTCACCAAATGACCATGACCTAATCATATCTGGAGAAGCTAAAGTAATCTTTATTACATCAAAATCTTCTAATTTAGTTTGATGTTTTAAAAAATTAAATAAATTTTTCACAAGTGCTTCCTGTCAAATTAATCCACTAAAATAACTTAATAAAAAAATTAAAATTTAAATAATAAACGCTATATAAATCAATCTTCTAATTCAATATTAATACCGAGAGAACGAATTTCTTTTAACAACACATTAAAAGACTCTGGCATACCAGGCTCCATCATATGATTCGCATCTATAATATTTTTATACATTTTAGTTCGACCATTAACATCATCTGATTTGACAGTTAACATTTCTTGTAAAGTATAAGCTGCGCCATATGCCTCTAGCGCCCATACTTCCATCTCACCAAATCGTTGACCACCAAACTGTGCTTTCCCTCCCAAAGGCTGCTGAGTTACTAAACTATAAGAACCAGTTGAACGAGCATGCATTTTATCATCAACTAAATGATTAAGTTTTAACATATACATATAACCTACTGTAACTGGTCGCTCAAATTTCTCTCCAGTGCAACCATCAAATAATGTAATTTGCCCAGAAATAGGCAAATTACTCAACTCTAATAACTCTTTAATTTCCTTTTCTTGTGCACCATCAAATACCGGAGTGGCAATGGGCATGCCAAACCTTAAATTTTCAGCCAATCTCCTGACTTCCTCATCAGAAAATGTATCAAGATTAACATGCTGACGAACACCATCACCTAAATTATAAGCTTTTTGAATAAATTCTCGCAATTTATTTATATTATTATGCTGACGCAACATCTTATCTATCTTATCACCAATACCTTTTGCAGCCATACCAAGATGAGTTTCTAAAATTTGACCAATATTCATTCTAGACGGCACTCCTAATGGATTTAATACAATATCAACTGGAATGCCATTTTCATCATAAGGCATATCTTCAACCGGATTAATTTTAGAAATAACACCTTTATTACCATGACGACCAGCCATTTTATCACCTGGCTGAATTTGACGCTTGACAGCTAAATACACTTTAACAACTTTTAATATACCAGGAGCTAAATCATCTCCTTGAGTAATTTTATGATGCTTTAATTCTAATTTATTCTCAAATACACTTCTCAATTCAGAATATTGTTCAACTAATTGTAGCAATTGTTGATTTATTTCTAAATTATCCATACGTATTTCTAACCAATTAATACGAGATGTTTTTAATAAATATTCTTTTTCTATACCTCCAGATATCAAAATTTCATAAATACGGGTAAATAGACCATCCTCAAGTATTTTAAACTCCTCAGTTAAATCCTTTTTAACCTTTCTCAATTGCATATCTTCAATATCTAAAGCACGTTTATCTTTTTCAACTCCTTCTCTAGTAAATACTTGTATATCAATAACAGTACCACAAACACCATTCGGAACGCGCAATGAAGAATCTTTCACATCAGAAGCTTTTTCACCAAAAATAGCACGCAACAACTTTTCTTCAGGAGTTAACTGCGTCTCTCCTTTAGGAGTAACTTTGCCTACTAGAATATCTCCTCCAACTACTTCTGCTCCAATGTACACAATACCAGATTCATCAAGTTTAGAAAGTGCAGCCTCTCCTATATTAGGAATATCGGCAGTAATTTCTTCCTGACCTAACTTTGTATCGCGAGAAATACAAGCTAATTCTTGAATATGAATCGTTGTGAAACGATCTTCTTGCACTACACGTTCTGATATTAACATAGAATCTTCAAAATTGTATCCATTCCATGGCATAAAAGCAATACGCATATTTTGACCAAGAGCTAATTCACCTAAATCAGTAGACGATCCATCAGCTAATACATCCCCTATCTCAACTAATTCATTCAAACAAACGCAAGGTTTTTGATTAATACAGGTATTTTGATTAGAACGTACATACTTAGTTAAATTATAAATATCAATTCCCGCTTCACCAATAAAACGTCTTTCATTAGAATTAACATTAACAACAATACGTGATGCATCTACATACTGGACAATACCTCCACGTTTAGCTACTACTGTAACTCCGGAATCTACAGCAACAGCTCGCTCCATTCCAGTACCAACTAAAGGTTTTTCAGCACGCAAAGTAGGTACAGCTTGTCGTTGCATATTTGCACCCATAAGAGCCCTATTAGCATCATCATGTTCAAGAAATGGAATCAAAGAAGCACCTACTGAAACCACTTGCTGAGTAGATACATCCATATAATCAACTTGATCAAACTTAAATAAACTAGATTCACCCTTATGACGACAAGTCACCAATTCATTGGTAAATCGACCATCTTGATCAAGATTAGTATTTGCTTGTGCAATAACAAAATTTCCTTCTTCAATAGCAGATAAATAATGAATTTTATTTGTAACTATACCATTTTGAACTCGGCGATAAGGTGTTTCTAAAAATCCATACTCATTCGATTGTGCATAAACAGACAAAGAATTAATAAGTCCAATATTTGGTCCCTCAGGAGTCTCAATAGGACACACTCGACCATAATGAGTAGGATGTACATCACGTACTTCAAAACCAGCACGTTCTCTAGTCAATCCACCTGGACCTAATGCGGAAATACGACGCTTGTGAGTAATTTCAGATAAAGGATTATTTTGATCCATAAACTGAGATAATTGACTAGAACCAAAAAATTCCTTTATCACAGCTGAAATTGGCTTAGCATTTATCATATCCTGAGGCATTAAAGAATCTAAATCCCCTAAAGACAAACGTTCCTTTACCGTACGTTCTACTCTAACCAAACCAATTCTAAATTGATTTTCAGACATTTCACCTACTGAACGAACACGTCTATTACCAAGATGATCGATGTCATCAACTTCACCTTTACCATTACGAATATCTATAAGTTTTTTAATTACATCAACAATATCATCCTTACTTAAAACACTGCCTCCTTCAATAATTTTCCGTTGTAATGATCTATTAAATTTCATACGACCAACTGCCGAAAGATCATAACGTTCCTCTGAAAAAAACAAATTATCAAACAAATTTTCAGCTGCTTCACAAGTTGGGGGTTCACCAGGACGCATCATACGATAAATTTCTATTAATGCACTTAAACGATCGTAAGTAGAGTCAATACGTAAAGTTTTTGACATGTAATCACCGTGATCTAAATCATTAGTAAAAATAGTTTCCAAAGATTTATATCCTGATTGTTTTAATTTAGACAATAATTCCAATGATAATGACGTATTAGCAGTAATAATGGTTTCACCAGAAACTACATCAATGTAATCTTTTATGACAATTTTATCTATAATATACTCAACAGGTACTTTAATTTTTCTAATATTATCTTTTTTTAATTCTCTAATATGACGGGAAGTAATACGACGACCTTTAGCAATATACACTACCCCATTACATTCAACATCAAACGATGCTGTCTCACCAAGCAACCTATCAGGAATCAATTCCATATAAATATGCTGAGCGTGCATTTCATAAATTACTTTACTAAAAAATATATCCAAAATTTGTTGAGTATTATAATTTAATGCGCGCAAAAGGACAGTAACTGGCAATTTTCGTCGACGATCAATACGAACAAATAAATTATCTTTAGGATCAAACTCAAAATCTAACCAAGAACCACGATAAGGTATAATACGTGCATTATACAATACTTTACCTGATGAATGCGTTTTTCCTTTATCGCTATCAAAAAATACACCAGGGCTACGATGTAATTGAGATACAACTACTCGCTCAATACCATTTATAATAAATGTACCATTATCAGTCATTAATGGTATTTCACCCATGTATACTTCCTGCTCTTTAATACTTCTTGCCACACATGCTAACATTTCACGTTCGTAAATAACTAAACGAAGCTTAACACGAAGTGGAGCAGAAAAAGTAGCACCACGTGTCTGACATTCCTTAACGTCAAACACTGACTCATCTAAACGATAACTAATATATTGCAATTCAGCATTACCATTATAACTACGTATAGGAAAAACAGAACGAAAAGCTGCTTCCAATCCATACTGACCTTCGAGGTCTCGCTCAATAAATTTTCGAAAAGAATCAATCTGAATAGAAAGAAGATATGGAATATCTAAAACTTGAGGACGTTTCCCAAAATCCTTACGAATTCGTTTTTTTTCAGTATAGGAATACACCATAACTTTCCTCAACTAATTTAAAATAAAATATAATATTATTATTAATTAATCATTATAAACGATCATTAGAAACAAACATGCTTAAACAAATTATCACAATGTATCTATATAAGTACCTCATTATAAATTAAACATCAAGCTTAATTCACTTGCAAACTATTTGGCTGATTATCAATTGTAATAATCAGCCTTAAAATTACAAATAATAAAATATCTAATATACTTTAAATAAAATATTATTTAATCTCAACAGAAGCACCCAACGTTTCTAAATTCTTTTTTAAAACTTCTGCGTCATTTTTATTCATTCCTTGTTTTAAAATTACAGGACAAGACTCCACTAAATCTTTAGCTTCTTTTAAACCTAAACTAGTAGCACTACGTACAGTTTTAATAACAGAAATCTTATTAGAACCGATAGCAGTTAAAAAAACATCAAATTCAGTTTTTTCTTCAACAATCTCCTCAGGCACAGACGTAGTAGAAGGAGCAAGCATAGAAGAAGCTTTAACTCCAAACTTCTCCTCCATCATTTCAATTAATTTCATAACATCCATAACAGACATCTTGGAAACAGCATCTAAAATTTCTTCCTTCGTAAAAGACATAAAAAAATTCCCAATATTGAATATTTTAATTTAAAATTTACAAAATTTAACAAATCAACATAAAACGGTCTATTTCTTTTGTTCTACTATTAAAGACAATACATTAATCAACTGCCCAACAGCAATTTTTTGCATATAAAATATTAACCTTATGATACTCTCCGCAAAAGTTGGTAAATTAGATAATAAATCGATTTGAGATGCAGGAATAACCTTATTTTCAAAAACTGCTACCTTGATCTTAAATTTTTCATGATTATTACCAAAATTTTGGAATAATCGAGCAGCATCACTTGGTTCTTTAATAGAAAAACCTATCAAAGTAGGCCCAAACAAAACATCTTTAAAACATTCAAAAGGAGTTTGGTATAATATTTTAGATATCAAAGTATTCCTGATTACACGCACATAAACATTATTCTTTCGACCTTCTTTACGCAATTCAATTGATTCATAACCTTTCATACCACTCGGATCTGCTATCACCATGGATAATGCACGACTTGCTACAACATGAACCTCATCAACAATTTTTCGTTTATCTTGAATTTTTAATACCATATCTCCACTCATTATAAATATTTAACGTTGATACAACACTCAAAACAGGAATATAAATTATTTTAAAACTTAGTCAAACAAATTAAGTTTGTATCAATTCATACATTGATATACTACAATCATAACACAATATAAAATAATACTTACAATTACTTTTAAATCACAAATAAATTATGTACAGACAGACAAACAAATTAAATTATTTAACCAATAAACTATTTTGATCTATATCTATTCCTATACCCATGGTACTAGAAAGAGTAACTTTTTTAATAAATACTCCTTTAACCTGCAATGGCTTATTTTTCTTCAACGCAGCTATAACAACCTCTAAATTACCTTTTAATTGCATAGGTAAAAAACTCATTTTCCCTATAGTCATATGAACAATGCCATATTTATCATTTCGATAACTTATTTGTCCTAATTTAACATTTTTAATAGTATCCACTAAATTTTGTGATAAAGTACCAATTTTTGAACTCGGCATTAAACCACGTGGACCCAAAATTGGAGCTAATTTACTCACTACATACATTGCATCAGGAGAAGCAACTACTACATCAAACTTCCGATCACCTAATCTAATCCTATCAGCTAAATCTTCCATACCTACTTCATCCGCCCCAGCAGTTTTAGCATGTTGCATATTCATACCTTGAGTAAAAGCAGCAATTCGCATTTTACGTCCGGTACCATAAGGCAAAAAAACAAACCCGCGAATACTTTGATCCGATCTTCGTGGATCAATACCCAAATTAATAGCTACATCAATACTTTCATTAAAATTAACAACTGATAATTTTTGATGCAAACTAATAGCATTCATTATATCATATTGTTGCACATTATTAACTTTATTTCGCAACAATTGCATTCGTTTACTTAATTTAACCATTTTAATTCTCAATTAATAACCCCATAGAACGAGCCGTGCCTGCAATAGATCGCGACATTGCGTCAATATCCGATCCTGTCATATCAGCCGATTTAAGTATCGCTATTTCACGTATTTGGCTATTAGTAATTTTACCAACGTTACCTTCCTTGTGTGCGCCAGAACCTACTTTAATTCCCGCAAACTTCTTCAATAAAACAGATGCTGGAGGACTCTTAATAATAAAAGAAAAAGAACGATCATTAAAAACGGTAATGACAACTGGAATTAACAATCCTGATTCTAATTTTTCTGTTTTTAAATTGAAAACTTTACAAAACTCCATAATATTAACACCATGTTGTCCTAAAGCAGGACCAATCGGAGGGCTAGGGTTTGCTGCTCCCGCTCCAATTTGCAATTTTATACAAGCCTGAACCTTTTTAACCATAAAAACCACGCTCTAATTATCATAACTATCTTTCAAAAATTAAATATAATTTACAATAAACAAAAATTATATAACCAAAAAAAATCATATCTTTCCACATGACCTACCTAGCCATGCACCTATTTTTTTAACACACTTTGTTAAAATAAAAGCACAATTTAATTTACAAAAAACTAACTTTTTTCAACTTGAACAAAATCTAATTCTACAGGAGTCGCTCTACCAAAAATTGAAACTGACACCTTTAAACGACTTTTTTCATAATCCACATCTTCCACTACACCATGAAAATCAGCAAAAGGTCCATTATTAACACGTACTAATTCACCAGGTTCAAATAACGTTTTAGGTCTAGGTTTTTCTCCAATTTGTTGTAACTTATTCATAATAGAACTAACTTCTTTATCACCAATTGGTGAAGGTTTATCTGAAGTTCCTCCAATAAAACCCATAACACGAGGTATACCTCTTACAAAATGCCAATTAGATTCATTCATGATCATTTGTACTAAAACATAACCAGGAAAAAATTTACGTTCACTTTTTCGTCGTTGTCCACCACGAATTTCAACCACTTCCTCAGTTGGAACCATAACTTCACCAAAAACATCATTCATACCTCGTAATTTAATATGTTCTCGTAACGAATGAGCAACGCGACCTTCAAAACCGGAAAACACTTGAACTACATACCAACGTTTTTTTAAAACTTCAGCCATATATCATAACCTCAAAGCTAAAGAAATTATTTGAACTAAAATACTATCTAATCCCCATAAAATTAACGACATTAATACAGTAACTACAGCTACTACTAATGTAGCCTGACAAGTTTCCCGTTTAGTAGGCCAAATTACCTGAAATAATTCAACTTTAGAAGAACGAATAAATAAAAGTAACATTTTACCTTTTTCCGTTTTTAATAACACAAATATAGCAAGCATTGCAACCAACAAAACATCTAATATCCTTATCAAACAACTATAATAATTATAAAAATAATTACATACTCCAACTATTCCTAATAATAACAACGTACCTATCCATTTAATTATTTTCAAATTAAATATTTTTTTTATATTTTTTTCTCTACCCATAACGTTATTTACATATTACAACTCTTAAACAAACTAAATCTTTTTGAAAAAATATAACATGAGTTTCTTAATTAGAAATTGAATTACACATACAATTAAATAAAATATGTTCGTTATAAAATAACTTTCGCAACTACACCGGCGCCAACAGTACGTCCACCTTCACGTATGGCAAATCGCAATCCATCATCCATAGCAATTGGAGAAATTAAATTAACAACCATCTTAATATTATCTCCAGGCATAACCATCTCTACATCATCAGGTAACTCAATTGTTCCTGTAACATCTGTCGTACGAAAATAAAATTGTGGACGATAACCTTTAAAAAACGGAGTATGTCTACCACCCTCTTCCTTGTTTAAAATATATACTTCAGATTCAAATTGAGAATGTGGCTTAATCGAACCTGGTTTTGCTAATACCTGCCCACGTTCTACATCATCACGTTTAGTACCACGTAATAATACACCTATATTTTCACCAGCACGACCTTCATCTAATAATTTACGAAACATCTCAACTCCAGTACATATAGTCCTTGTTGTTTCTCTAATACCTACAATCTCAATTTCTTCACCGACCTTAATAACCCCGCTCTCTACCCTGCCAGTAACTACTGTGCCACGCCCAGAAATGGAAAATACATCTTCAATAGGCAAAAGAAACGGCCTATCGATTAATCTTTGTGGTTCGGGTATATAATGATCAAGAGCCTGTGATAATTCTAAAATTTTCCCTTCCCACAACACTTCCCCTTCTAATGCTTTAAGTGCAGACCCGCGAATAATCGGAGTATCATCACCAGGAAAATCATATTGAGTTAAAAGCTCGCGCACTTCCATTTCAACTAACTCCAATAATTCATTATCATCCACCATATCACATTTATTCATAAAAACAACAATATAAGGTACACCTACTTGTCGTGCTAATAAAATATGCTCTCGAGTTTGAGGCATAGGACCATCAGTAGCAGCAACTACCAATATAGCACCATCCATTTGTGCTGCACCCGTAATCATATTTTTAACATAATCTGCATGTCCGGGACAATCAACATGAGCATAATGACGACTAGGAGTATCATACTCAACATGTGAAGTATTAATAGTAATACCACGCGCTTTTTCTTCTGGCGCGTTATCAATTTGTTCAAAAGCACGAGCACTGCCACCATAAGTTTTAGCTAAAACCGTTGTAATAGCTGCAGTTAATGTAGTTTTACCATGATCTACATGACCAATAGTACCAACATTAATGTGAAACTTTGTACGCTGAAATTTTTCTTTAGACACGAATATATTCCTCGATTTTCATAGTATTTCTTTTTTTTTAAATTTAGATATCTATTATAATGCTAAAACTATAATTACTTATATTATCTAACCTCTACGAGACTCGATAATTACTTTAGATATATTCTGCGGTGCCTCATGATATCTTAAAAACTCCATAGAATAAGAAGCACGACCTTGAGTTTGAGAACGTAATTTGGTAGCATAACCAAACATTTCAGACAACGGCACTTGAGCATAAATTATACTGCCCAAATTTACATTATCCATACCACTAATTATACCACGACGTCTGTTTAAATCACCAATAACATCCCCCATATAAATATCAGGGGTTTCAACCTCAACTTTCATAATAGGTTCCAGTAAAACTGGATGTGCTTTTAAAAAACCTTCTTTAAATGCTATAGAACTAGCAATTTTAAATGCCATTTCTGAAGAATCAACTTCATGATAAGAACCATCAATTATAGCCACACGAACATCCACTACTGGATAACCCGCCAGAATACCATTATTGATTTGTTCCTGAATACCCTTATTCACTGCAGGTATATATTCTTTAGGAACAGCACCTCCTACTATTTCATTTAAAAATTCATAACCTTGCCCACCTGGCTCTATGGGCTCTATACGCAATAATACATGTCCAAATTGTCCACGACCACCAGATTGACGAATAAATTTACCTTCCTGTATAACACTAGAACGAATAGTTTCACGATATGCTACTTGAGGTTTACCAACATTGGCATCTACATTAAATTCTCTACGCATACGTTCTACTAAAATATCAAGATGTAACTCCCCCATGCCAGCAATAATAGTTTGACCAGATTCTTGATCAACCCATACACGAAAAGATGGATCTTCTTGAGTTAACCTATTTAATGATAAACCCATTTTTTCTTGATCACCCTTAGTTTTGGGTTCTATGGTAACAGAAATCACTGGTTCAGGAAAATCCATTTGTTCAAGAATAATAGGTGCAGACGGATCACATAACGTATCACCTGTAGATACATCCTTTAAACCAATGACTGCAGCAATATCTCCAGAACTTACTACCTTAATTTCTTCACGCTTATTAGCATGCATTTGTACAATACGACCAAATCTTTCACACTTTGCTTTTAAAGGATTAAATACAACATCTCCAGTGTGGATTTTGCCGGAATACACACGAAAAAAAGTTAAATTTCCAGCAAAAGGATCATTTGCAATTTTAAATGCCAGCGCTGAAAATGGCTCATCATCACTAGAACGCCTTTCTATATTAGTTAAACGATCCTCCATAATTCCCTTAATAGATGAGACATCAATTGGAGATGGTAAATATTCAACAACAGCATCTAACATAGCTTGTATTCCTTTATTCTTAAAAGCAGATCCGCAAGTGACTAAAACTACTTCATTATTTAAAACACGATGACGCAAACCACGTTTTATTTCCGACTCTGTCAATACTTTTCCGGATAAATATTTATCCATTAAATCCTCAGACCCTTCAGCAGCAGATTCTAACAAAAATTGATGCCATTTCTCTGCTACATTACTTAAATGCGAAGGTATATCTTTATAAAACACACTAACTCCCTGATCTTCTTCATTCCAAGTAATAACTTGCATCTTTACTAAATCAATCACCCCTGTAAATTTATCTTCCGCTCCAACTGCCAGCTGAATAGGTACAGGATTAGCAGACAATCTACTTTTTAATTGATCTACAACACGCAAAAAATCAGCACCCATACGATCCATTTTATTTACAAAAGCAATACGTGGAACCTTATATTTATTTGCTTGACGCCACACAGTTTCAGATTGAGATTGCACCCCTCCAACAGCACAATAAACCATAACAACACCATCTAATATTCGCATAGACCGCTCAACTTCTATAGTAAAATCTACATGTCCCGGAGTATCGATAATATTAATACGATGATCTTCAAACTGTTTGAACATACCAGTCCAAAAACAAGTGGTCGCGGCAGAAGTAATCGTAATACCCCTCTCTTGTTCTTGTGCCATCCAATCCATAGTGGCAGCTCCATTATGAACTTCTCCAATTTTATGATTCACACCTGTATAAAATAAAATACGCTCAGTGGTAGTAGTCTTACCAGCATCTATATGTGCACTAATACCAATATTACGATAACGTATAATAGGTGTTTTTCTGTGCATATGCAACCCTCACTACTTCAGTATACAATAATATATGTATTCAAAAAAATATAATTTACTCAACATACAAACAACCCAAAAATACACTTAGTATTAAAAAAATAATCACTTTTTTAATACTTATACATCAGATAACTATTTAATCCAAATACAAACTACCAACGATAGTGAGCGAATGCTTTATTAGCTTCTGCTATACGATGAACTTCTTCACGCTTCTTAACAGCACTACCTTTATTATCTACAGCATCATCAAGTTCATTGGCTAATCGTAAGACCATAGACTTATCTAAACGTTTTCGCGCAGCATGTACAATCCAACGCATTGCTAAAGTATCGCGTCGAACAGGACGTACTTCTACTGGAACCTGATACGTCGAACCCCCAACTCTTCTAGACTTCACTTCTACTATTGGACGTACATTATCAATAGCTAATTCAAATACTTCTAAATGAACAACAGAAGGCCTTCTTGTCAAAAGGATATCAAGTGCTTGATAAACTATTTTCTCTGCTACCGATTTTTTCCCATGTAACATAATTATATTGATAAATTTTGCTAAAAGCTCAGAACCAAATTTTGAATCAGATAAGATCTTACGCTGACCAACAATTCGACGACGAGACATAATAAAAACTCCATTCAATTATCTAATGATACACCCACCAACATACAAAATTAACATTTCATAATATCACATACTATGTACGAAATATACATGCCTGAACACATAATAAAGACATACATAAATTAAAATTGTTAATTTAGCTTCTAGGTTTTTTTACACCATATTTGGATCGACCTTGTTTACGATCTTGTACTCCAGAGCAATCAAGTGCACCACGTACTATATGATAACGAACCCCAGGTAAATCTTTTACACGTCCTCCACGAATTAAAATTACAGAATGTTCCTGTAAATTATGTCCTTCCCCACCAATATAAGAAGTAACTTCAAAACCATTAGTTAAACGAACACGACAAACCTTACGTAAAGCAGAATTTGGTTTTTTAGGAGTAGTAGTATACACCCTAATACAAACGCCACGTTTTTGAGGACATGAAGTTAATGCCGGAACATTACTTTTGACAACTTTTACCATCCGAGATTTACGAACAAGTTGATTAATAGTAGACATTTAATTTTAATTAATCTCCTAAATTATTGAATTTTAATAATAATAAAAACACAATCTCATTCAATTTACCAACAAAATTAACGCACAAATACAAGAGTATACTTATCTCTAAGGGCGGAGGTTTTACTATGTTAAAGTAAAATCAACAAACCATACAATAACAATTATCTTTCATGAAGAATGACTTTTACTTAACTTTACTTAAAAATATCATCAAAAAGCTAAATTACATAACCTCTATTTTTATCAATGTATAAAATACACCTAGTATAGTTCTTTTATCTGTATCACAGTCAAAAATAAAAACATTGAACTTACTTAAATTTTTTTCATAAACAACATAACGTCGTAAACGTATTGGATTTTATTTACTGAATAAACAAAACACTTAAAGTATTATGCACGACCTTACTCAAATATTACATAATATAACGATGACAACTTAACAATATTTAAATAAAACGACAAACACTAAAAATTGTTATATCCATAAAACAGAACTAGTCAATAAACAATAACTAACAATAACTCATAACTATAATTCAAATTCTTATAATAAAAAGGCAAAATACCAATCATTTTATTTATAAAATACGACATGCTATTTAAATAATAATATTAAAGACAGGTTCATAAAACAATATGTACACACAACATAAATTTATTAATGACAGCTAACAATATCTACTGTTATTAACACAATCATTATACCGTATTTTTAAAAAAAATAAATTCAAAGCTTAATTTTTATATGAAACTAAAAGACAAATATACAACAAACTAAATCATTAAATAACAAAAAAAACACAACACGACAAGGATTATAATCTAGATTATAATCCACACAACAATATCATTTTACATTTAAAAATAAACATTAATGTAAAAACATAAAAACTAAAATAACAACTACACTCCTAACATACCACTCACAACAATTGATACTATAACTATTAATAAGACTAATTTAACAAATAAAGACCTCATAACTATCCAGAATATATATTACTAAATTAATTAACATCATACCTCAAATCATCTGATAATCACATAAATATAATATAAGTCTTTAACAAAAAATATCAAGCTAACTTATATACAAAAAACTAAGATTATAAAAAAAATCAATATACGTATGATATCATGGAAAAATAAGCACCAATATAATAAAATAATCAAAAAAATAAAACATACATAAAATAAATATTTTGATATCTTTAATAAATAAATTTAACAATAATTAAATAACTAAAAGATTCAATATATAAAATCATATTGTCTTTATAAAAAATCAAAGCATTATAATGCAACTATTTCAATAAATATAGGAAATTAGATAACATTTCACGTCCTTGTTCACTTAATAAACTCTCAGGATGAAATTGAACACTTTCTATTGCAAAAGTTCGATGACGAATAGCCATAATTTCATCATATTTACCATTAGATATACTCCAGGCAGATACTTCAAAACACAAAGGAAGACTACAACTTTCAATTACTAAAGAATGATAACGAACTACAGTAATAAATTGAGAAAGATTAGAAAATATACCTTTACAATCATGAAAAATTATAGAACTTTTTCCGTGCATAACTTGTTTTGCATGCACTATTCTAGCACCAAACGATTGCGCTATAACTTGATGACCTAAACATATACCAAAAATTGGTAACTTATTAGCAAAATAAGAAACTGCAGCTAAAGAAATACCGGCATCTTCTGGCCTTCCTGGTCCTGGAGAAATAACCAATCTTTGTGGAGATAACTGTTCAATATCTACTAAACTAAGACTATCATGCTGTATTACTTTTACTTGTGCACCAAGTTCACACAAATACTGATAAATATTCCACGTAAAAGAATCATAATTATCAATTATTAATACTCGTATCACATTTTTTATCACCACAACAAAACATAGACATAAAATAAAAAAATAAAAACAAAAAATGTAAAAATAAAACAAAACATGCAACACTAAACTACACTAAAAACATTAACACGCAAAATAGCACAATTAACACCATCCTAGCATTCAAAAAACACACTAATGAAAAATTTTACACAAAAATTGCATGTTTATATAATTATTACCATCACATAAATTACAATTCATTGCTCAACTAATAAACTAAAATATTTAAATTTTCATTAAAAATCCAATATTGTTATACACTCTATTTAAAGTTATACTAGCTTGATAACAAGCCTTATCAGCACCTTCTGATAATATCTGCAGCAAATAATCTTCTTCTTTACGAACAGTAAAATAACGTTTTTGCAACTTATTTAACTTAGATACCAATAAATCTATTAATGTATTTTTTAATTGACTATATTTTTTTCCTCTAAACGAAATTTCTAAATCTAAAATAGAAACATCACTAATTCCTGATAAAATAGTAAGTAAATTAGAAATTCCTGGTTTATTAAAAGGATCGTAACATATTAAAGGAGGATTATCGGAATCAGTAACAGCACTATTTATTTTATAAATTACTGATTGAATGTCTTCTAAAAGAAAAATGACATTCTTACGATTACTATCAGTTTTAGACATTTTTTTTTTCGGATTTAATAGAGACATGACACGAGAGCCAGCCTCAGGAATATAAAAATCTGGAACAACAAAAGTCTGATCATATAATGCATTAAATCTATTAGCAATTTTACGACTTAATTCCAAATGTTGTCTTTGGTCTTCACCTATAGGCACTAAATTTGTTTGATATAAAAGAATATCAGAAGCCATTAATATTGGATAATTTAATAAACCAATATTAATACCATTCATATTATTTGAATAATGAACTAATTTATCTTTAAATTGAGTCATGCGTTTCATTTCCCCAAAATAACTATAACAATTAAGTAACCAACAAAGCTGCGTATGCTGTGGGACATGAGACTGCATAAAAATTGTCACATTAACAGGATTAATACCACATGCTAAAAACAAAGCTAATATATCTAAAGACCTTGTACGTAACAATTTTACACTCTGCTGAACAGTAATAGCATGTAAATCAACTATACAATAAATACATTGATAATCGTACTGCATCTTTACCCACTGACGCAATACACCAATATAATTTCCAAGCGTCAATTCCCCTGATGGCTGGATACCACTAAAAACAATCGGCTTAATCATTCAATATACTTCACTAAGTAAATTAAAAATAAAAAATTATACTTTAATCAAAATAAAAACATATTCTCTTAACTAGTTAATTATATTAAAATAATAATAAATTCTTTTCTAACACATTAACTTATTTTACACATTAAACTAAAAATATAAATTTTATTACGTTCATATATTTCATAATGCACACAAATAATCTTCTGATTATATTATTAAATTACAAAACTGATAATTTATCTACAACATTAAATGATAATAGTGTTAACAAATTATAAACTTAAATACTTTATCTCAAATAATTATAACAATATCTTAAATTAATTTAGATTAAAGCAAAACCAACACAGACAAATAACATAACTGAAATGTTTTAACATAAAAACAATATACAAAAATACACCTAATGACGCTTTAATTAAATAAAATCTACAAAAAGAAAATTTACATAATTCAAACTAATTTTGTAATTTACAATACAAATCATTAATAGCTTGTTGATAATCAAATTTAGAAAAAATTGCTGTACCCACAATAAACATATCAGCACCAGCTCGCGCAATTAAAGATATGTTGTTAGTATTAATACCTCCATCTACCGCTAATCTAATGTTACATCCGCTTTTTTCTATTAAATTACGCACTTGACTTACTTTATTCAAAACAAACGGTAAAAAGGATTGCCCTGCAAAACCAGGATTAACAGACATTAACAAAATTAAATCAAGCTTATTAATTACATACTCTAAATAATACAAAGGCGTAGTAGGATTGAATACTAAACCCACTTTACAACCATTTTCTTTAATTAATTCTAATGAACGATCAATATGATTTGTAGTTTCAGGATGAATGCTAATACTGTTTGCTCCAGCAGAAACACAATCTAATATTAAACAATCCACTGGCTTTGCCATCAAATGCACATCAATAAAAATATCAATTCCACTACTACGCAGTGACTTTAATACTATTGGACCTACACCTAAGCTAGGTACATAATGATTATCCATCATATCAAAATGAATCATTTTAATACCAGAAGAAATCACTTTGTCAATTTCTGCTCCTAAACAAGCAAAATCAGCTGCTAAAATAGATGGAACAATCAAAATTTTCTCCATTTACACTCCAAAAAAAATAAACTTCAATTAAAATAAAATCTTTATAATAACAATAAAATCATTACCTCCCAAAACTATAAATAAGTAATAAAACCGTACTTAAAATATATAACGACTTGTTAAAAATATTATATACGTTAAATTCTAATCAAGATTAAATATAAACATTAACTGATTTAAAACTATTGATACATATTGAACTAATTTTAAAAGTATAACCAAATGAAAAATTAATAATAAAAACCGATACTCATAACACAACGAACCAATTTTCATTTTTCAAAATGAATCAAAACATAATCTTTCACAATTCATAATATTATGAAACAAATTCTGTTTAAAACTCAAAAAAAATTTTAAACTAACAGGCCAACCATGTACTACCAACCAACCTGATATCTCCATCATGCATCCCGCCATAACGAACACAACTACACACAAAATAAAAATCATTTCGTTAATCAAATAGTTAAAATTCACAACATATTATCATGCACTATGTTAAATATAAAATAAAATTAAAAAAATTTTCCCACTGTAATTAACTTAATAAACTTTTATAAAAAAACAAAAACATATTAAAATATACCGTTTACAAAAACATCACTAAACATTACACAACATAAATAAATTCAATTTATACTTTATAAATTAAAATAATAAACTATTAATCTATCAAAAAAAGAAATTAAGTATATAATGTATATTAAAGAACAATTAAATTAAAATCGATGACTTTAACACATCACTACTAACATTATCATAAATTACAGCCTTACCAATTTCGATTGGCAGTACCAAACGTAACTGACCTAATCTATTTTTTTTATCACGTAACATACATAAATAATAATCTTCTGGTGACATTTCCATAGGGCCATAGATCGGTAAGTTAGCTCGTACAAATAACATTTTTACTCGTTCAGCATCAGATGCATTAAACAACCCAACTCGAAGAGCAAATCTAATAGCCATCATAATACCCGCAGAAACTGCTTCACCATGTAACCAACCTTTATAACACAAAAACACTTCAATAGCATGAGCATATGTGTGACCAAGATTAAGTAACATGCGTGAACTATTCTCACACTCATCCATTTCTACTATATTACCCTTTAGCTCACAACAACGCTTTATACAATACATTAAACATTCCGATTTTAACAAAAAAAGATCTTTCAAATGATCTTCTAACCAAACAAAAAAATCTCGATCAAACAAAATCGCATACTTAATAACTTCTGCTAACCCAGAACTAAATTCTCTTCGCGGCAATGTATTTAAACAATTAAAATCCACAACTACAGAATTAGGTTGATGATATCTACCAATCATATTTTTACCCAACGCATGATTAACCGCAGTCTTACCTCCTATTGACGCATCTACTTGAGATAATAACGTAGTAGGTATCTGTATAAAACGTACGCCACGATGATAAATAGACGCAACAAAACCAGTTAAATCTCCAATAACACCTCCACCTAATGCAATAAGAACTAAATCTCGATCATATTTTTTTTGCAACAAAAAAGATATCACGCGTTCCGCGACTGTCAATGTCTTATATTCTTCTCCATCTGGCAACACTAACTTATCAACCACAACTCCACTCTTACTCAAACCTATATATACTGTTTCTAAATACAACAACGAAACAACATCATTGGTGATGATAACACCAGTATCACCAGATTTTAATGAACTATAAAGCTTCATATTTGACAACAAACCGCTACCAATAAAAATTAAATAATCTCTATGGCCTAAAGTCACTTTAACCGTATCTACTAAACTGTCTATAAATTCACCTTTGCCAAGTTTTAATTTAAAACATCCTAAATTATTTTTACTGTAACATATTAATAATTTTACTCACAATCATTTTAGCACTTTGTTCATCCGTCTGAACTATAAAATCTGCAATTTCTTCATATAAAGGAACACGCTCAATAGCTAAAGTTTTTAATATATCCATCGATGGACCTCCTTGAATCTGTAATAAAGGACGCTTTTTATCTCGTTGAGTACGAATCAATTGTTTTTCAATTGTAGTTGAAAGATAAACCACTATACCCCTAGAAGAAAGACGATTACGAGTATCACGTGATTTTACCGAACCACCTCCAGTAGCTAAAACAATACCTTGTTTATCTGTTAACTCATTAATAATTCTTTCTTCTCGACAACGAAAACCTTCCTCACCTTCCACATCAAATACCCAACCTATATCAGCTCCTGTACGCCGCTCAATTTCTTGATCAGAATCAAAAAATTCCATATTTAACTGTTGAGCTAATTGACGTCCTATCGTACTTTTTCCTGCACCCATAGGACCAATTAAAAAAATATTACGTTTTTCTACCATATCTTTAATACAAAACTATTTAGTTAACCATAATAACCAAAAATCAACAAACTACAAAAAATGATAACTTAACAAAACAAACAAATACAAACCTTAACAAACTTAAAATATCCTGATTTTCTAAACTAACATGTTAATTTTTTATAAGACATATTTTCAAAATAATCTATACATATACACTTAAATTACTACTTAAAATTTATTATTAATTAAATTATTAGTATTTAATAACACAAAATAAAAAATAAAAAAATTAATACCCTCTAATATAACGATCATCTATTTTTTAGAACAATATGGGAAATAAATTAACATCTACTTATCAATAAGTAAATAAGTTACTCTGAATAATGAATAAAATCTATACAATAAAAAATATATAGACAAATAAAATTTTTTAACCTACAAAATTACTTAGTAACCTAGCTTAAAGGATATCAATTTTTATAATACACGAAATCTAAATTAAAACTTCATCGAATACAAAAACCAACAAAAACAAAAAAAACAATATATTTACATTACAAAATATAAATTGAGTTATATCGTATGTTTAACAATAGTTATTCTATTCACAAACACAACATTGAATAAATAAACCCCGATAATATCTTCTTCATCGCCTAAAATACAATACACCTCACATTCTATCTATGGCATTATATCATTTTACATATAAACTAAAAATTAAAATTATTCCTTAAATCAAATAAAATATTTAAAAACATCATAAAAATGTATACGCAAAATATGCAACACTTAATTTATTACAAAAAATAAACGGTTTTATAATCAATGCATTACAGTTAAAAAAACCATTTAAATATTAATTTTGTACACCCATAAATAAAGTATTGCAAAATGATCATAAAAAATACAGAACAATTACTAATTAATAAATTCACCAAAATATATAACTTTCCCTTACATTATATTTAGATTACTTACTTGAAAAAAATGTGAAACATAAAAATTAAACAGACAATAAATTTTCAGCACACAACATTTCTAGCCCTATCATATATATATACTATAAAAATAGAAATAATCTGTACCTACTTATTAAACCAAACATATAAAAACAATAAAGCACTAATACTTCGCGCTTCACAAAAATCTGGCTCATCTAATAAACTTAACATACGATTAATTGGCCAATATACTAATTGTAACAACTCTGGCTCATCTCCTTGTAACAATTTAGGATATAATTCTTTCGCTAATACAATATTAGTTGCACTAAAAAGATAAGATGGAGCTATAACCACGCGATTAAGTAAAATAAAAGCACGAGCACCAAAACCCACCTCCTCCATAAGTTCACGATTAGCAGCGTCTAAAATATTTTCTCCAATATTAATCAATCCCTTAGGGAAATCCTAATTCATAATTCTCAATACCAACGCCATATTCACGAATCAACAACAACTGATTGTCAATTATAGGTATGACCATGACCGTTTCACACTTCGAAAAACATAACCTCTCATATTTCCGTTTATTACCATTACTAAATTCTAATTCTACAGATTCAATAGTAAATAAACGAGATTTAGACACTATTTCTATTTTATGTATTAAAGGTTTTTGTAGTAAAATATCATTCACTAATATATCATCCATATCAAAATAACAAAGAAATAAAATATAAATTACCGCTCATTACCTACAATATTCTAACAAACAACCATATAGAAACACAAAACAATAAAATTTGCATAATTTATAATATAATGTTACATAAAAGCAAAAAAATAAAAAATACACTAACAGTAAAAATAACCAAAAACTAAAAAATTATTAATTTGGCAACAAATAAATATAAAAGACACAAATTTTATAATTAAAACTGCATCTTAACATAAAAATAATCAAACGTAGTAATAACAAATCTAGTATTAATTATCATATCATAAACCAATCATTTTTTATCAATCACCTCCTAATATACCCATACCCATGCATTATAAAATGTTAATTTAATTGAAAAATAGCACAAAAAATAAATAACCCATGTGAAATTTATAAAAATAAATTCTCAATAGAAGCATACACAAAAACAAAAAATACAACAAACCTGTTGACTACTAATTATAATTAATAGATAATGCACGAACATTATGGGAAAATCTATAAAATAACAATATATTTTTTAAGTGTTTAGTTTGTTTTATCCAAAATTGAACATGCTTTCTGTATACACTACACTAAACGAATTATGATTAATATTACTGATGCCGCTCAAAAACACTTCATTAAGCTATTATCCAAACAACAACCTAACACACAAATCCGCATATTTGTCTCTTATCCAGAAACATACAAATCTGAATGTGAAATATCTTATTGCTTTCCTGAAAATATTCAAACATCTGATACTAAACTCGATTTCAAATATTTTTCCGTATATATAGACGAAACAAGTCTACCTTATTTGAAAGATGCTGAAATAAATTTAATTACCAAACAAACCGAATCTCAATTAACACTTAAAGCCCCAAACATTAATAAAAAAATTCAACAACCTGATCATAATGCACCACTTAGCGATAGAATTAAATACATTTTACAATATAAAATAAATCCAATTCTTGCAAGTCACGGAGGATATGTAACGCTTGTAAATATAACGCAAGACATGTCTGCTATTATTCAATTCCATGGCGGTTGTAATGGCTGTTCAATGGTAGATTATACTTTAAAAGAAAACATTGAAAAAAAGCTTTTAAAGCATTTTCCTGAATTAAAAAAAATTTACGACCTTACCGACCATCAACACGGTATACATTCTTTCTATTAAAAAAACTATTAAAAGATTTAATTAAAAATAATAAAACACCAAAAATAATGCTTATATATTCCAATTATATAAATTCATACAATTTATATATTCATACAAATTTTTAATAAATAACATGAAAATTTACAAATAAAAAAATTAACAAACAAAATCAACTAACTATTAAATCAATTGACACAACACCCTACGCAACGGTTCCGCCGCACCCCATAATAATTGATCACCAACCGTAAAAACAGAAAGATACTTCGAACCTATACTTAACTTACGTACTCTTCCTACTGGAATTGTTAACGTACCAGCAACAGCTACGGGCGTCAATTGATGTATAGAACTATAATAATCATTAGGCACTAAAACAACCCACTCATTATGTCTCGAAATTAATAATTCTATCTCATTTAATGAAACATCCTTTTTTAATTTCAAAGTACACGATTGACTATGACAACGTAATGAACCCACCCGTACACATATTCCATCTATTGGAATAATATTTTTATTGTTGTTATTAAGTATTTTATTAGTTTCAGCCTGACCCTTCCACTCTTCTCTACTTTGACCATTTTTTAATCGCTTATCAATCCAAGGTATTAAATTGCCAACTAAAGGTACACCTAAATTATCTACCGTCAAAACATCTTTACTATTCAATAACTTAGTTACTTCTCGTTCAATATCTAAAATACTCATACTTGAATCTAATAAATGACCACTTATTAAAGTATATAACTGACCCATCTGTATCAATAATTCATGCATACATTGTGCACCTGCGCCTGAAACAGCTTGATAAGTAGACACTGATATCCACTCTACTAAATTAGAAGCAAACAAACCACCTAAAGCCATTAACATTAAACTTACAGTACAATTACCACCAACAAAAGCCTTCACACCCTTATTTATACCCTCTTCTATCATATATTGATTAATTGGATCAAGAACAATAATAACATCACGTTGCATCCTTAATACAGATGAACTATCTATCCAATAACCACTCCATCCAATCTTTTTCAACTTTGGATACATAACCCTTGTGTAACTACTCCCTTGACAAGTTACAATAATATCTAAAACACTAAATTTCTCCGTATCCCAAGCATCCTGTATAATACTAGAAACACCGTTAACAATTGGAGCATCTTTACCACATTGAGAAGTAGAAAAAAACATAGGACAAATATTATCAAAATTACGTTCTTCAAACATACGTTGCATTAAAACAGAACCTACCATTCCTCTCCAACCTACAAAACCAACATTTTTCATATATTTTCCTTCATTATATTTAACAGTTTTCGTACATTAAATAACTATTTATATTCCATAAATATACTTTTGTTTACAAATTTACTATATATTACAAAAATAATATGAAACAATAAATTTAAAATACTAACCAGTTATATTTTATGAAATGATTTACAAAATAATTTAAACACAATATTTATTAAAATAAAAATTAAAGGGATAAAACAATAATGAACGAAATGATATCAGCCACAATTTTGCTATTTTTAATTATGGATCCTATTGGAAATTTACCAATTTTTATGTCAATTTTAAAACATTTAGAACCAAAAAGACGACAAATAATTGTAATTAGAGAAATGCTAATAGCTTTATTATTAATGTTAATTTTTCTATTTGTTGGAGAACATATTTTACTATTTCTCAATTTACACACAGAAACAGTCTCTATTGCAGGTGGCATTATTTTATTTCTCATTGCTATAAAAATGATTTTTCCTACACAAGAAAATAACAATACAGGATTACCATCAGAAGAAGAACCATTTTTAGTACCATTAGCAATTCCTCTAGTTGCTGGTCCATCAATTTTAGCTACTTTATTACTACTATCACATCAATATCCCCATAAAATAAATTTACTCATTGTAGCATTACTAATTGCATGGGGATTATCTATATTAATTTTAATGCTATCTAATGTCTTCTCTCAATTATTAGGTAACAAAGGCATTAATGCATTAGAACGTCTAATGGGATTATTATTAGTAATGATCTCCACTCAAATGCTATTAGACGGCATAAAAGATTATCTTAACACATAAAAAAATAACAAAAAATTACAAACTTTAATCTAAAATTACACTATTAAATAATATGAACCTTTATCGTATTATTCTATACATTCATTCATTAAATACATTGTTTTCAAATAATTAGAAACAGCATCTTCCTCATTACTACCAATCACCTCTAAAAATGGAAGACTATCTTTCAATCGTTGTTGGGCATTACGCATAATACAACCCTTTCCAGACATCTCAAGCATTTCACGATCGTTCATTCCATCTCCAAAAGAAATACAATGTCGTAATTCATAACCTAATAAATTAGCTACTTCTCCTAAAGCATATCCTTTTGATACTCCTCCAGCCATAACTTCCAAACATACAGGCAAAGAAAAACTTACATTTATCAAACCTCCCCAACGTTTATTTAAATATTGCTCTAAATTTAATAAATATTGATAATTATCACTAGTAAAATATACTTTACAAACACCTTTTGCAGATAACATTCCCTGTTGATAAAATTGAGCATTTAAAACAAATTTACCATTAAAAAAATCCCCTTGATTAAATACATTACGATTTATAAACCACTCATCATTACGAAAGATATTGGTAGTAATTTTTGGATCTCGATACACTATATCAAATAATTCTAAAGCTATATTTTCATTTAAATCATGAGCACAAATCAAACTCCCGTTCATATCATACACTCTAGCTCCATTAGAAGTAATCATATAAGCATGAATATCTAAATCATCACATATTTGAACCACATTAATATAATGACGTCCAGTAGCAAAAATAAAATGTATTCCACGATTAATAAGTGACCGTAATATTTGTTTAGTAAAAACACTAACTTGATGATTTGAGGATAACAAAGTACCGTCCAAATCTGAAGCTACAATACAAAACATTAAATAATCAAACCTCTAAATTTTCAAACAATTATTTAATCCATGCAAAATCAATTTAAACTAACTATTAATATTCAATATATTATCAATACAAACTTAAACTTAAAAAATAAAAAATTTTATACAACCGCTAAAATTATAATATAGAAATACCACGTAAACAAAATAAAACATAATAAAACATTACAACACCAACCACTGCAAAAATATATTATATAATTTTACAACACCTGAATATAATTTCACTTACAAAATAATACTGTTACGTACAAAATATTAAATACTAAATAATTATAAAACTGTAACATATCTATCATTTAATAACTAAATTCAAAATTTTACTTACATATCATATAAAATAATGTATCTATTATATAATTATCAAAATAAACAATACAAAATTGTATTAATATATATATAATCCTTTACTAATTCTTAAACAATAATCATCAAAAAAAAATATATTTATCAAAATTACAACATTAACAATACAAACCATCTGATATTCAATTATTTAATTACACACTACTAATCACATTCAAAACAAAACACTATTTATAATAGTAATCGTGTCAATTAAAAAATTAATAGAAAATAAAACACTTATTTAAAATTTAAACTGAAAATAAAATTAAATAAATTACACACTTATAATAATTCAATAATGTATCAATTAAATACTGAGTAAATCTACAACCAATTTTTATGCTTAAAATAAAGATAAGGAAACAAACCTGTCAAAACCATTAAAATAATAGCTCCCGGATAACCAAAAACCCATTTTAATTCAGGCATAAACTCAAAATTCATCCCATAACTAGAAGCTACTAATGTTGGTGGCAAAAAAACTACAGAAAAAATCCTTATAATTCGATTTTGTTCAATATTAATAAAACCCATTGTCGCTTGTATTAAAAAATTAATTTTTTGCAACAATACTTCATTATAAGGCAACAAAAAATCTACATCCCTCAATATCTCACTGGCTTTATCTACCTGAGAAATAGATATTTTTGTTTTACGTACTAAAAAATTAATTGCCCGTTGAGTATCCAACAAACACCACCGCAATTTCCAACCTATTTTTTCTAAATGAGCTAATCTAGAAAAAATAGTATCATATTCTTTGACTTGTTGCCCATTCATAATCAACATACCTAATTTTTCTAAATCACTATAAATACATTCTATACTGTTTGCTAAATGATCTAATTTCACTTCAAATAAATCTAATAATATTCCATAAGCATTACCATCTGTTACAACTCCCACACTGTTTATATACATTTGATAAACATGAAAAATAGGAACATCCCGTTTGCGTAAAGTAAATAATTTACCATTATAAATAACAAATACTACAAATACACTATCAGCGAGACAATTAACATCATTACACAAAAAGAAAGAACAAATATAAAACATATTATCATCTTTAAAAAATTTATTATTACTAATAATCGTTTCTAATTTAAACAAATTAACCAAATTATTACCTAATTCTTTTCTTATTAAACAATATTCCTCTTCATTAGGTTCAACCACATCTATCCAAACAGCTCTATTTAAAGCCGAAGGCTCGCCTACTACATCAATAACGCGAGTAAGTTGATTATTTTTTAACTTAAATACATTAAGCATAACCACTGCTTCCCTAGCGATAATAACCAAGAAACACATTAGATAACTACAATCAAAAATGAAAATATCAAAATACAAAACTCGAACCAACACAAATACAAGTTATATATATAATATATCTAACACATCCATTCATAATAAATAAAATAATCAATACAATACTATATTCTCTAAATGATTAAATCTATCTAAATTATTAAATACTTAAACAATACTAATACTTATAAAATAAATTCCTTTAAAATAAAATATATATATTTATGTCATAACCATAACAATACTCATTATAAATAAACTAAAATACAATATTTCAGTATAATAAAATTATTATGATACTTACATGTATCATTATTATAAACCATCACCAAAACCCTATTTTTACTAATTTATAAATAAAATTTCAACTAAATATTATCATACAAGTCCATGATAACCAACTATCACATACTTTAATACCCATAATACTAATAAATTTAAAATAAAAATTTTAATATTTTAAAACAAAGTTAATACAATATTTATAACTGATATCATCTTAAAAAATTTTTATAATTTAACAACAAAAAATCAAAAACCAACAGATTCAATACATTTTTTTAACAACTCATAAACAAAACGTGATACTGTACATACAATATCCTAACCATACACACATAAACAACGTTTACATAACTAATTATTAATGTATATACATAATACAAACAATACCAATATAAGCTAAGCTGCTTTCTTATTCTATCTTTTATTATTTCTAATAAAGACAC
This sequence comes from Blochmannia endosymbiont of Camponotus (Colobopsis) obliquus, assembly GCF_000973545.1. Taxonomy (GTDB): domain Bacteria; phylum Pseudomonadota; class Gammaproteobacteria; order Enterobacterales; family Enterobacteriaceae; genus Blochmanniella. The sequence goes on from NZ_CP010049.1 coordinate 703,964, forward strand.
GTTATCAGAAAAATACCTTGCTCTATTCCAACAATAAATACTTGTAAGAATTTCCAATCCTTTAAAACACACAAAATTATCAAATTAACAGCAACACTTTCACTAGAAGAATAAGTGAATACTTAACATCCCCAATTACTATAATTCTCTAACAAATAATGTAATACAAAAATCTGTAAAAGTTCAATACCATTCATGTCTTTATTAAAACACATCTTACATTGCTAATTAAACATCAACATTTCATTAAGATATTTAATTTTGCAAATTATTACCTTTTGCGTCTGATAATAACAACCATAAACCAGTACGTCTAAGAACAAAATCTTCTTTTAATTAAAAAAGACAATTGTTTAATTATCTTCAAATAAATTATCAATCATTTTTATAAAATCCCATAATAAGACAATAACTTTATTTTTTTAATAACCTATATCTTAATAAAAATTTAATACTTTGCCATAATGTCAACTAACTAGAATTAGCTATATTATAAATAAATTTAAAATAAATTTTCCTATACCTCTAGAGAATACATTAACAATTCTTACATAAATAACATTATTATGTTTATTAATAATCAAACAAAAACATACTAATATATTTTTAATGTTTTGATGATCACAACACCTAAATCCATCATATATATCTATATAATATTTTACTTTGCAATCAAATCCTTTCTAACATACAAAACTGAACATTTTCGATATAAAATAACATAATAATATAATTCACATCCCTTGTTTTTACCAAATTTTATACAATTAACTACAAAACATGCTTTATCTAATTCATCACAAACTCTATATAACAAAATACCCTTAACATGACACCCTTGACGTCCCATAATTTCTAACAAAACGGCACTGATTATGAATAAATAACACATTAGCTATTTTTAAAATATTATCAGTAAATCAATAATTTTGTTCTAAACGAATAACACTTATTAACAAAAAAAACATCAACAAATTTATTAACATTACTAACCTATGCTCCACGCCAACTATAACCTAATTGATCATCATCACCAACAATCATAATACGATTTATTTTACCTAATGATAAACATAAATAGCATACTGTACTTTATCAATATCCTGACACTGATCTGCTAAATGTTAATAAAATGTTCTCAATAATAAAATAAAAAATTTAGCTGATTTTGACCATAAAATTACATTAAATAACATAATAATATATCAAAAATCTAACATACCAGAACGATCATGAATATTTTGACACATTTTATAAATATTCGATAATATCATTTAAAATTTACTAATACAATTATCTATATGACAAAGAAGTAAACCCTCAATCTATTTGAAACTATTATAATTTATCACTTCACTACATTGCGTTTTTTATCTAATCCAAAATGACAAATGAATTCTATTAATAAACGTTTTAAATTACTTTAATCTATAACTTGAAAATTTTGCGATAAATTTATATCCGAATAATATATTTGTAATAACTAATAAACTAAAACTATGCAATGTATTAACCTACATACCTTTTGATCATTACCCATTATATTCTCTATACAGCTCTTCATCTTACAAGATGCTTTATCAATAACAACAACTACCGTTAATTCAAAATTTAAGAAAGTAAATAATTATTAACAATTCTTAACCAAACCAAACAACCTAATACATTAATTAATATCCGAATTTTACCACTACCAGCACCCACTGAAACCAATATTCTACTATCCTTTATAACAACAACTTAATACTATTTTACATCGACAATATGCAATACATTTCAAATATCCATTAATACCTTTATCTTATTCATTCTAATAAAATAATTTTTCCCAATAAAAATTAACCTATTATTAATAAATAATGAATCACTCCTGAACCAAGAAATAATGCCGTCAAAAAAAATAATTTTGCACTTTCTACATGAAATATATAATTTTTATTAAAAATATAATAATGTGATTACTATCATACTCATTAATCCAACAAGCTTGCATACCACTGTTTATTAGCTACATACCCATCTGTAATTAAATTATTACCTACATGTAAAATATTTATTCCTACAGAATATACCCAACTTTTTGACGACATATACTACAAATCCTGATAAGATTTAGCACAACCATCAATGCCCACTCATAAAATATAACTAAAATATTTATCTAAACCACATATAACTAAATGGACATTGATGTAATAACTACTAAAGGCCATTCATCACTTAATTTACTCAATATAATATGATGGTCAATAAATACATAAAACTACTACAACAAGAAATAAATATTTCCATTGCACCATCAAAACCTGTATCAGTTTCATTATAACTACAACCAATCATCTATATATATATAAAAACTGATTTAACTACTCTACAACGCCAATGAATCACAACATCATGATAAATATCCTATTCAAATTGAAGCAAAACATAACGTAACTTTTGATAAGCTTTCACTTCCCACCTACATCCACCAGAATAATCATTCTACAAAAATAAAAATAATTTAAGTTCAACCTGTGATATCACTAGACTAGTATCATAAAAAATATCATCGAAATCAAAAATTAACGCATATACAGGATGTAATACTCGATACAACGCATCACTAAAATACTCTCCAACTATTGATAACAAATAAAATAAAAAATCACACATATTACATCAAAATCTTAATAACATAAACTTACATGTATAAAAAATAAAAGTGTAATTGTATCATTACTAAAGACATTAATCATGCTGTCATAATAAAAACTAAAATAATATTTTTCAATATAAACACTTTTATCATTATAATAATTTTATATCAACAATTATGATCATAACTTATTTTACTAATAAATATATTTATATATAACTTACAATTTTATAAAACTTAATATATAAAATAAAAACAACTTTAAAATTATATCTCACTAACAATATATCCCTTAATACTGAAATCATAATATAATACAATCATGAATACTAACTGTTACTTAAATAATAAAATACGCAAAAATGTTACAAAAATAAAATTCAATTTAACTATTTTCGATCATGCTACAATACATTATAACAACATACATATTTTTTTTTAAAAATTAATATAACCATCATAAACATGAGTTGCCGGTCCAGACATATACAAATCATGTCCAGATCCTTTCCAATCAACCCATAACGAACCACCTAGAAGCTCTACCTTAACTCTTTCAGATAATAACCCTTGTTTAACTCCCACAGCAACAGCTGCACATGCTGCACTACCACAAGAACGCGTTTCACCTACACCTCTTTCATATACTCTTAAACGAATATATGCACAATTAATAATTTGCATAAAACCAACATTAGCCTCTTCAGGAAAGCTAAAATGTTTTGATAATAACAAACCAAAACTTCCAACCTCAACAATATCAACATCTTTCACTATAATCACACAATGAGGGTTACCAATAGATACAACACTACAACGAACTGATTTTTCTTTTTCCGCAATATACAAAACATAACTATTTGCTACCCGCAAAGATTTAAATGGAATTTGTTCAGGACGAAAATCTGGTTCACCCATATTAACTCTTATATAATCATCCTCAATAACAAATATTGTCATGCATTTTACTCTAGTGCTTACACGAATTATACGTTTACAAGTTAATTTTTTCATCCTAACAAAATAAGCAAAACAACGAACTCCATTACCACACTGATTAACTTCTCGTCCATCAGCATTAAAAATACGATAATAAAAATCAACTTTTGGATTTTTAGATGATTCTACTATCAGTAACTGATCAAAACCTATCCCATAATATCTATTCGATAAATAACGCACACTTTCTGCTGTTAAAATAACATTTTGAGTTATTCCATCTATAACCACAAAATCATTACCTAACCCATGCATTTTAGAAAACTGCATTTTAACTCCTAACAATCTATAAATATTATAAATAAATATTTAATATTTATATATACATGTATATATTTTACATAAGTAATCTCCAAAAAAAATTAAAATCCAGTCATGAACATTTCTTACTATATAAAATTTTAACGACATACTTAACATATTTAATATATAATATATATATAATTAATAAAATAATTACTAAAAATAATTAAAATACTTAAATAAGATAACTAATAAAATTAAAATAAATATAAAACAATAAAATATAATATCTAATTTAATTTATATTAACTAATAATAATAATATATATTTTATACAATATATAATTAACAATAAAATATTAAAAGAACAAACTAAGTAAAACTCATTACATCACAAATATATTTTAAATTAAACATAAACCATTAAAAAATTATTATACTTAAATAAACATTTCAAATAAAATCTATACTAATAATATTAAATTAAACAATTACCCCTATGATTATTGAATAATTAATTATCATCACCAATAATATAACAATCAAACATTGCATATCAAAAAAATAACAACTTAAAACATAAACAATTATTAAATATATAAAATGCTACTATATACCACACATGATATATTTAAAGTAAACAACCATTGTATAAATCTACAAGTATAATTTAAACAAAAGTCAACTATATAATTAAAATAACCAAAAAAAATCATATTTCAATACAATTTTGCTTAAAAATTTTTATAAACTTTTAAAATAAAACACCATATCATAAAATTTATACTTACTATAACATCTATTAAATAAATAATTTTTATTCAAAATAAATCACAAAAACAAAAATAAATTATTCACAAATATAAATAAACGTATAAATTAACAATAAAATACACATTTTTACACAATGCAAACATAAATTATTTATCCCTAAAATAATATTTTTTGACACAATATTATACTATTATTACAATACAACAATTATTTCTTTAAATAATTTAAATATTAAAATTAAATTATATTTCTTTAATGTACATAAATAACATTAAGTAAAAACATACCAAATAATTAAAAACTATATATTTTCATAACAACAACAAAACACATCTAAATATTATAATTAATATTAATCATTAAAACAATTTTAATCAAATATATGATCAATCACTAAAAATAACACAACATATACATATCAATATCCTATAATTCATTCCATATAATTAATTTATAAATTTAATTTTATTACAATCTTTTAATAAAAATATAAAATTTACCTAATTCATACTATATTTAATTCATATATTTTACTAAAATATTAAAATTACATTATAAAATTATCTAAATTAACTAAAATAAAAAAACATAAAGATCCATTTACTAAATATAAATAAGACATAAACTATAATAATTACCTATAACTTTTTATTCTCAATTAACATAATAAATCACCATTTTTTTAACTTATAAAATATAATTATTACCATTAAAATTTTAAATAATCATATAAAACATAAGTATGCATACAAAAACGTTGAAAATAGCTACACGTAGCAGTCCTTTAGCACTCTGTCAAACACATTACGTATGTAACGAATTACGACGATATCATCCTGATATACAAATAGAACTAATTCCAATAATCACAACGGGTGATACCATGTTAGACATCAAATTAGAAAAAATCGATAAAAAAGGATTATTTATCAAAGAACTTGAATATGCATTACTACATTATCATGCTGATATAGCAGTACACTCAATGAAAGATATGAGTATTCACTTTCCTAAAGGACTTGGACTAGCAGTAATATGCGAAAGAAATGATCCACGAGATGCTTTCGTTAGCCTTCGATATTCTAATATTGACTCTCTCCCTAATGGAGCAATAGTAGGCACTTCAAGTTTACGACGTCAATGCCAACTACACGAACGTCGCCCAGATTTACAAATAAATAATATAAGAGGTAACGTCAATACTAGATTAAAAAAATTAAATACAGGACAATATGATGCATTAATTTTAGCAACAGCAGGACTAAAACGCTTATCATTAGATAATTATATTCGTATGTCCATTGACCCAGCAGATTCCTTACCCGCCATGGGACAAGGGGCATTAGGTATAGAATATCGATTAAAAGATAATGAAACTTTATCATTACTCAAACCATTACATCACCAAAATACCGCGATTTGTATAGAAATAGAACGTGATATTAACAAAAGACTACAAAGTAATTGCCAATCATCAATTGCAAGCTATGCTGAAATTAAAAACAATAATCAATTATGGCTCAGAGCATTAATTAACTCAACACAACAAAATAAAATAATTCGTAGTGAAGGCATTTCACTAATCAATGATGCAAAACAATTAAGTATAAAAGTAGCTGAAGATTTACTAATTCGTAGTAAATCATAAATTAAATCAAAACACTAATAAAACAACTAAATTTATCAATAATAAAAAATGAACATTTTAGTAACTAGACCATCTCCGGCAGGAGAAGAACTTGTTTTTCAATTAACCTCTCACGGCAAAAAAGCATGGCATTTACCATTAATCACTTGTTATCCCAGTAAACATTTAATGTCATTAACAACTAAATTAAATCATCTTTCTGCAGGAGATTTGTTATTTACTATTTCACAACATGCAATTAATTATGCTAACTCATGGTTGAAAATTTCAGGAACAATTTGGCCATCAACACTAAACTATTACTCTATAGGCCGTAGTAGCGGATTACTAATGAACAAACTCACTGGGTGTTTTATTAATTTTCCCAAAAAAAACGAAACTAGTGAAGAATTATTACAATTACCATCATTAAATCACATAAACGGCAAACGCATATTAATTTTAAATAGCAAAAACGGAAGAAATATATTAGAAAAAACTCTAAAAAAAAAAGGAGGACAAGTAGATGTTTGCGAATGTTATTATAGAAATCCAATAAATTATAATGGAGAAGAACAAGCTCACCGTATAATTAAACTAGGTATCAACACACTGGTAATTACTAGTGGAGAAATGTTACAACAATTATATTATCTACTTCCAAAAAAATATCATACATCCTGGTTATTAAAATGTAAATTAATAGTAGTTAGTAAACGTTTAGCGCTACAAGGCTATCAATTAGGATGGCAAGATATTCTTATAACAAAACAGGCTAACAACACCTCTTTATTAAAAACAATACTCAAAATATAAAATATTATAAACGATAGTGCAATCAAAATTTTGTAACAAAATTAATTTAAATATTAATTTGTAAATATCGCAAAATAAAACAAACAAAATATTGCTACATATTCATACAATTGATCATATACATTATCTTGATAAGCTGATAAAACATATTAATGATAAATATTTTTACTTAAATAACTCTTATTTACATCAATAAAACAACCATTTCTTAAATCCTTTTAAATAATCAATATAATTAACATACAAAAATCGGCGAGAGAGGATTTGAACCCCCGACCAACTGGTCCCAAACCAGCTGCGCTACCAAACTGCGCTACTCGCCGAAAATCACACCTAAATCAAATTTATTACATTTTAGCATTTTCATAAATATTAACTAAAATCAATTATATTTTTAAAATAATAAACAATGCGAAGAGAGGGAATTGAACCCTCACGTTTATTTTATCAAAAACACTAACACCTGAAATTAGCGCGTCTACCAAACTTCCGCCATCTTCGCTACATCAAATCTCAACAAAATAAAACATAATTCAATATAATATTATGGGGTGACTGATGGGAATCGAACCCACGACAGCTGGATCCACAATCCAGAGCTCTACCAACTGAGCTACAATCACCATAGTATAATACTAAATATACAAAAAAATAAATACGCAACTTACTTCATTGTATAATAAAATTTATAATTAATCACGAAATAATTACTATTACGCGCTCGACAGGATTCGAACCTGAACTCTCTGCCTTCGGAAGACAACGCTCTATCCATTTTGAGCTACGAGCGCATAAAAGCCTTCATATATAAAACACAAATAATAATCGTTACAAATAATCCTTCACATCACATTTTAAACAATATAACAACTATGTGAATATAATCTTCTATCAATTGAATAAAAATAATAAACGGAAAAAAATTACCATATCTAATACATAACTTTAAAAAAATCAGAGTATACCATCCATATATTTTATACAATAAACATACATAATATATTTGTAACAATCTAATATAATAAAATTTATAAAATATAAAAAACAGATTTAATAACATTAATGTTTATATTTTATTAATTAAATATAATAATATCATTACACATAAAAATTATTACATTTTTACATATAATCACCCATATGTTAAATAATTAATAAATAAACTAAAACATAAACTGTATAAAATATACAACTTCTATATAATATACTAAATAAACAATTGAAAAATTACTTACACTACAAAAATACACGAGATATCCAAATACAAACAAATATCATTCAAAAATAATATTCAAAATAACACGATTAATTAACAACAAAAATGGTTATATTATAAATAACTTAATAATAAAACAACCATTTTAAGAACGTCGCATCATATCAAAAAATTCATCATTGGTTCGAGTCATTGACAATTTACTCATCATAAATTCCATAGCATCTATCTCACCCATAGGGTGAATGATTTTACGTAAAATCCATATTTTTTGTAATTCATCTTGAGTAGTAAGTAATTCCTCTTTACGAGTGCCAGAACGATTATAATCAATGGCTGGAAAAACACGCTTTTCAGCAATTCTTCTAGATAAATGTAATTCCATATTACCAGTACCTTTAAATTCCTCATAAATCACTTCATCCATTTTTGAACCAGTATCGATTAAAGCAGTGGCAATAATGGTTAAACTACCTCCTTCTTCCATATTACGTGCAGCACCAAAAAATCTTTTTGGACGCTGTAACGCATTAGCATCTACACCGCCAGTCAAAACTTTTCCGGAAGCTGGAACAACTGTATTATAAGCACGCGCTAACCGAGTAATAGAATCTAATAAAATGATAACATCTTTCTTATGTTCCACTAAACGTTTTGCTTTCTCAACAACCATTTCAGCAACCTGTATATGACGAGAAGCTGGTTCATCAAATGTAGACGCAATAACTTCTCCTTTAACTAATCTTTGCATTTCTGTCACTTCTTCAGGACGTTCATCAATTAATAAAACTATAAGTACACATTCTGAGTGGTTGTAGGCAATACTTTGTGCAATATTCTGTAATAATATTGTTTTTCCCGCTTTTGGTGGCGCTACGATTAAACCACGTTGACCACGACCTATAGGTGAAGCCAAATCTAATACTCTAGCAGTTAAATCTTCTGTAGAACCATTACCTCGTTCCATGCGTAAACGCGAATTAGCATGTAAGGGTGTCAAATTTTCAAATAAAATTTTATTACGAGAACTTTCTGGTTTATCATAATTAACATCATTTACTTTAAGCAACGCAAAATAACGTTCACCTTCCTTAGGAGGTCTAATTTTACCTGAAATAGTATCACCTGTCCTTAAATTAAAACGACGTATCTGACTAGGCGATACATAAATATCATCAGGACCAGCTAAATATGAACTATCACTAGAACGAAGAAAACCGAAACCATCTTGTAAAATTTCTAATACACCATCACCAAAAATATTTTCACCACTTTTAGAATGTTGCTTAAGAATAGCAAAAATAATGTCTTGTTTTCGCATACGAGCCAAATTTTCTAAGCCCATATTCTCTCCTAAAATAATCAACTCAGCAACCGAGATATTTTTTAATTCGGTAAGATTCATAATGACGAATTCTTCAACTAGAAATGTTCTTTGGTATAACTTAAACTAAACACACAAATAACGATCAATTTGATATACAATATTCACAAAAACCACACAAAACTAATGTTTTTAAAAATGAAAACAAATAATATTGAATTATATATCAAAACTACAAAATATTTACGAATTCATCGTAACACAATTTTTAATTTACGTCTATAAATCTCCCACTAAGTATATTTATTTCCCTGTTATTAATTACTATTCAGTAATCAAAATAAACAAACAACTCAATCAATAAAACAATAATCTACAAATAAGAACTCAAAAATTCTTTCAATTGTTTTTTAGATAACACACCAACTTTCGTAGCTAATACCTTACTTCCTTTAAATAATAACAAAGTCGGAATACTACGAATTTCATATTTTTTAGTAACTATAGGATTTTCATCAATATTAAGTTTAGCAACAATTACATTACAATTATTCTCACTTAACATCTCATCTAAAACTAATGAAAGCACTTTACAAGGATTGCACCACTCTGCCCAGAAATCAACTAATAATAAGCCATTACTTGTTAATTCTATTATTTTATCCTCAAACATATCATCATTCAAATTAATAATTTTACTATTCATATCTAAACTCCACAACACAATTATTAATTGATAAAATATAACAAAAGTACATTACTATATATAAATTTATCAATCTTAAACTAAACCAATAAAAAACAAAACTTACAACCTTCCATACAAACAAACTTACTATTAATTTAAACATATTTACTAAATCAAACAATAACTACAATATAAAACTTACCTATTATATTTAGTTTAAATAAAAAATTAAATACAACCACACAAAATAAATATATATTTTAATATATTCAACCAAACACTTATCTATATGAGTCACACATAATACTAATCCAATACGATATATCAAGACACAAACTAAATGACCCAACATTTTTAACAAAAATAAAATCTCAGTTTATCTTCACATAATATTACACACCATCACAACATATTATTCATCTAATGATGAAATACCATTACCATGTACTATATTACTTAATTTTATCTAATTTTATCAAAAATGCACTAATCAACAACGACATCTATTTAATAATACTACTAAATACACTAATTAAAATATCAAAAGATTAAAATACACAAAAAAATCAATTTTTTTCAGCAATTTCTATAACAGAATAATAACAAAAACAACTTAACCAACACTATCAAAATGTAAAACAACACACAATATAAGATAATACAATATCATTGTATGATACTGTATCTAATAAAATAAGTTATTATTTTGTAATATCTTTCATATTTGTCATATAAGAACGTAATTGAACACCAATTTTTTCAATAGGATGTTGACAAATGGCATAATTGACATCACGTAACTGAAGATTATCTATCTCTTGTTCAATAATTGAACAACCCAAATCTCCTTTTTTTAAGCACGATACAAAATTTTCCTTTAATAAAGGCATCAAGGCATTAGTAAATAAATAACTACCATATTCAGCTGTATCAGAAATAATTTTATTCATTTCATATAATCTTTTACGAGCAATAGTATTTGCAATTAATGGCAACTCATGTAACGATTCATAATAAGCTGATTTTGGATCAATACCAACCCTAACCATAGTTTCAAATGACAACTCTATACCAGACTTCAATAAAGCAATCATCAATATACCATGATCAAAATATACTTGATTAGCAAACTTTTCAACACAGCAAGATACATTTTCAAATGCAGTACAACCAATCTTCTCACGACAATTTAATAAATATTTATCACCACATTCCCAATCTAACATTAATCTCTGAGAAAAGCTACCAGTAAGAATATCATCCATATGATTTTCAAACAAAGGTCGCATCAATTTTTTTAATTTATTTGATAAAATATAAGCACGTAATTTAGCAGTATTAGATAACCTATCCATCATTAGTGTAAGACCGCCATGTTTTAAGGATTCAGCAATTACTTCCCAACCAAATTGAACTAATCCTGCTGCATATAAAGAATTAATTCCATTAGCAATCATTAAATCAAATGACAACAACGATCCGACTTGCAATAAACCACATAAAATAGTTTGTTCTCCCATTAAATCTGACTTAACTTCTGCTATAAATGATGATTCTAACACTCCAGCACGATTACTACCCAATGATGCCGCCCATCCTTTAGCAAAATCTAAACCTCTATTCTGTAAATCATTTTCTAAATGAACCGCAATTAACGTTGGAACACCAAAACCTCTTTTATATTCTTCACGAACTTCACTACCGGGAGATTTAGGCGCTACCATAATAACAGTAATATCTGCACGAATTTTTTCACCTACCTCAACAATATTAAATCCATGTGAATAACCCAAAATACTATTATTCTTCATTAATGGATGTATTAATTTAATAACTTGCGAATGTTCTTTATCTGGTGTCAAATTAATTACTAGATCTGCTTCTGGAATAATTTCTTTATAATTTCCAAATCTAAATCCATGTGATTTTGCTGCATACCAAGAATGATTTCTTGTAATAATTGCCTCTTCACGCAAAACATAGACAATATCTAAACCAGAATCTCGCATATTTAAACCCTGATTTAAACCTTGAGCACCACAGCCAACAATGGCTATTTTCTTATTCATTAAAAAATTTATAGTACCATTAAATTCACCAGTATCCATAAAACGACATTTACCTAACTGTTCTATCTTTTGCATAAACGTTAATGTATTAAAATAATTATCCATAAACTCTCCCACTTTATCTGTACCATATTAACTAACAACCAAAATCCTATTTTATTTAAATAACATCACCACACTTAGATAATAAAACAAAAAACAAACAGACAATAAAACAAAACTACTATGATGCTTCAACTAAAAATCATAAAAACATCGTTTATATTTTTTTCTAATTCTGCAATCACTTACTTAAATAAAAATAAAATTATTTTCACTAAATTATCACATTTATACAAAACATGCATTACACCACAACTCATACAATTTATTCATTTCATACAAAATATCTGATAACAACATAAATAAACAAATAAAATATTCACAACAATGTTCAAAATAAGCATTCTAAGTATAATAAATTTATCCTCATGTTTGATCCTATATAAATCAACCATTTAATTTACATTTATCACGAACTGCACCTTTATCTGCACTGGTTACTAAATAAGCATAAGCCTTTAAAGCCAAAGAAATCTGACGATTACGACGCTTACAAGGAGTCCACGCCTGATTGCCACGCAATAATTCTGCCTGATAACGTCTTTCTAATTCTTTAGATGATATATTTAATGTAATAGTACGATGTATAATATTAATACTGATAATATCACCATTACAAACCAACCCAATTAATCCTCCACTAGCAGCCTCAGGTGAAATATGACCTATAGATAAACCAGAACTACCACCAGAAAATCGTCCATCAGTAATCAAAGCACAACTTTTATCTAATCGCATAGATTTAAGATATGAAGTTGGATAAAGCATCTCCTGCATACCTGGACCACCTTTTGGTCCTTCATAACGAATAACTACTACATCACCCTTAAATACTTTACCAGCAAGAATATCCTGAACAGCATCTTCTTGACTGTCATAAACTTTTGCAGGACCACTAAATATCTGCAAAGCCTTAACAACTCCAGCTGTCTTTACTATACAACCATCACGAGCAAGATTACCATATAATATTGCTAATCCACCATCTTGATTATATGCATATTCACCAGATCTAATACATCCATTACAACGATCTTGATCTAACGTCAACCACCTACATTCTTGAGAAAATGCTTGAGTAGTCCGTAATCCAGCAGGTGCAGCAAAATACATCTTTGTAACAGAAGAATTATCATTCTGAGCCATAATATCATAATTTTTTAAAGTTTCTAATAAGGATAAACCAAGTATATTATAAACTTCACAATTTAATAACCCGATTCTATTCAATTCTCCTAAAACAGCTAATACACCACCAGCACGATGAAAATCTTCCATAAAAAACTTCTTTGTATTAGGAGCTACTTGACATAAATGTGGAACAATACGAGACAATCTATCAATATCTAACATCGAAAAATCTATTCCACTCTCTTGTGCAGCTGCTAAAAGATGTAATACAGTATTAGTAGAACCACCCATAGCAATATCTAACATCATTGCATTTTCAAATGCATCTTTACTAGCAATATTACGAGGTAAAATAGTGACATCATCATGTTCATAATAACGTTTCGCCAAATTAACAATAAGACTTCCAGCATTTAAAAATAATTGTTTACGATCAATATGAGTTGCCAATAATGAACCATTTCCCGGCTGAGCAAGACCTAATGCCTCAATTAAACAATTCATTGAATTGGCAGTAAACATTCCAGAACAAGAACCACATGTAGGGCAAGCTGATTGCTCAATATATCCACTATCCAAATCTGTAATATTAGGATCAGCTGCATAAGTTATTGCATCAACCAAATTTATTTTCATGGATTTATTTAATAACTTTACATTACCAGATTCCATTGGACCACCTGATACAAAAACAGTTGGAATATTTAAACGCAACGCTGCCATCAACATGCCTGGAGTAATTTTATCACAATTAGAAATACAAACCATAGCATCTACACAATGTGCATTAATCATGTACTCTACTGAATCGGCAATAAGATCTCTAGAAGGTAAAGAATATAACATGCCATCATGACCCATTGCAATACCATCATCTATCGCAATAGTATTAAATTCCTTTGCTACTCCACCACACAATTCGATACGCTCAACAACTAACTTACCAATATCTCGTAAATGAACATGTCCAGGCACAAATTGAGTAAAAGAATTAACTACGGCAATAATCATTTTACCAAAATCATCATCAGTCATCCCCGTAGCTCGCCATAAAGCACGAGATCCTGACATATTACGACCATGAGTAGTCGTAAAAGAACGATATTTAACCACCTATTTCAACTCCATAATCATTAAATACTTAAAACAACGAAATAAAAAAATAATCTTTATTATCATACCGTATCTAACCACCCCCACATATCCTCAGTATTTCCTGTAAATAAACCAAAAAATAACTGCTGCAATTTTTTAGTTATTGGGCCGCATCTACTATTACCACCTATTGGCAATCCATCTATACTACGAACAGGAATAATTTCAACAGCTGTACCAGCCATAAACACTTCATTAGATAAATACAAAGATTCACGAGATAACATTTGTTCTCGTACTTCTAAACCAATAGATTTAGCTAGCTTAATAATAGTATCTCTAGTAATACCTGGTAAAATGGAAGATATAACAGGCGGAGTAAATAAAATATCATCTTTGACTGCAAATATATTTTCTCCAGGACCTTCAGCAAGGTAACCATGAATATCTAAAGCTATACCTTCCTGATATCCATTGCGACGAGCTTCTTCAGCAATTAACATTGACGATAGATAATTTCCTCCTGCCTTAGCAATAAATGGAATAGTATTAGCAGGCACACGATTCCAAGAAGATATCATGACATCGATGCCGTGACTTAAAGATTTTATTCCAAAATATGAAGACCACGGAAAAACCGCAATTATAACATCTGTTTTAAAATTTACAGGCGGATGAATATCCATGCCAACATCACCTATCATGACTAATGGCCTAACATAACCACTAGTTAAATTATTTTTATATAAAATAGATCTATTCGCCTGCATCAAATCATTAATAGTCATATCTATAGGTATACGATAGATCTTAGCAGAATTAATTAAACGCTTCATATGATCTTGATGACGGAATAATACAGGACCTAAAGGAGAATCATAACAACGAATTCCTTCAAATACCGAAGAACCATAGTGTAAAGAATGAGACATCACATGTACTTTTGCCTCTTCCCATAAAACCATCTCGCCATTAAACCAAATAAAATTAGTTTTATTCATCATCATATGTTGCTTAATTAATTAGTAAATTAACGAATGACTCGTTCTAAACTGATATAAAATTTAATATGATCATCAAATATTTTATCGAAAATCAATAAACACAACATCTACAATCTTTTTTAATTGAAAAAATAATAAACATACAGGACGATTACTAACTATAGTTAAACAAAGATTAATATTTGTATTCTTATTATTATTACTACCATAATGTCGTATTACATTCAAAGAGCATAATTCAAAACCACGATGACGAACTATTCGCAAAATGCGTTCTACTATTTCTGGTCTAAACCGTGCTTCAATGAATAAAGAATAATGCGTCATATACTATTTCTCCAACATATTTTCATTGCCAGCACCAGGAGGAACTAATGGCCAAACATTTTCAAATTCATCAATCATGACATGTAATAAAAATGAACCATTAAAACCAAATAAACGATCAAGAGCATTGGCTACTTGATTCTTATAAGTAATACATAAACCTTGAATATCAAATGCACTTACTAAAGTCAAAAAATCAGGATTATCTGTAAGAATAGTTTCACTATAACGTTCATTAAAAAATAATTCTTGCCATTGCCTAACCATACCTAATCGACGATTATCTAATAAAATAATCTTTATAGGCAATTTTTTTCTTTTAATAGTTGTTAATTCTTGAACATTCATCATAAATGAACCATCACCAGAAATACATAATACTATATCTTTTGGCCGAGCTATTTGAGCACCAATAGCTGCAGGTATTCCAAAACCCATGGTCCCTAAACCGCTAGAAGTAATAAAATTTTCTGGTTTATCAAAGCTCATATGTTGAGCAACCCACATCTGATGTTGACCTACATCAGTAGTGATGATAGTATTTTGAGGCGCATATCTACTAACATCACGCAACAACGCTGGAGCATACACTGATTCTTTAATTGATTCATATGACCAACAATACTTTTGTTTCAATTCTCGTACTTCTATACGCCAATGATCAATGAACAATGGTTGAATTAACATAGGCAACACATGCTTAATATCACCTAATAAAACGATATTAGATTGACGTAATTTATTCAACTCTGATGAATCAATATCTAAATGAATAACTTTAGCTATTGGTGCAAAATCATTTAATCGTCCAGTAACTCTGTCATCAAATCTAGCACCTACAGCAATTAATAAATCACATTTTTGAACGGCTAAATTAGCTGCTTGATTACCATGCATACCTAACATACCTAAATAGCAAGTGTCCCTATAATCTGGAGCACCAAGGCCTTTTAACGTTACCACGGTTGGTATCCCTGTTATTTTAATAAATTCACGTAATATCTGTACTGCACCAGACATACCAACACCGCCTCCGATATAAAGAACAGGTTTTTTAGATTTACTCATTAAAATACGTGCCTTTTCTACATTCTCGCTAGGTATATTGTGCACTTTATTACATACACTTACACTATAAGCAGGAAGATTGCTAACAGATAGTTGAATATCTTTAGGAATATCAATCAATACAGGTCCAGGTCGTTCACTATTTGCAACGATAAATGCTTCTCTAAAAATATCTGGTAAAAGTTCTAACGATTCAACTAAATAACTATGCTTAGTACAAGCTAAAGATAAACCCAATATATCTATCTCCTGAAAAGCATCGGTGCCAATAAAAACAGAACCAACTTGACCAGTTATAGCTACCAAAGGCACTGAATCTAATAATGCATCTGCTAAACCAGTAATAAGATTAGTCGCTCCAGGACCAGATGTTGCTAAACAAACACCAATTTTACCAGAAGTTCTCGCATAACCAATTGCTGCTAATACTGCTCCTTGTTCATGACGACACAATACATGCTCTATTTTAGCATCTAATAAAGCATCATATATTGGCATAATAGCGCCACCTGGATAACCAAAAATTATGTCAACACCATGCTGTTGAATGGCTTTTACTATCCATTGAGCTCCATTCATATTTAAATAACCTCGCATCTACAATCTGTTATTTCATTTTATTATAACTCACACAATCACATAAAATATGAATAAAAATTACCAAAATTTTTAAATAATATCATTAAAAATTTTCGCAAAATAAACTCTGTATATATTAACAAAATGCAAAAAAATGCATAACATCTACATACTACTAACATAATTTAAATAATTTTAACATACAACCTATGTAAATAATAAATTTAATCATAAATCTCTATAAAACAAAAAAATTAAATTATATTTAATAACCTTTATTACTAAATAAAATAATTATACCACTAATATAAATAAAAAATAAACGTTAATTCGAATCCTAAATTATAAAAAACACATAATATAACTAATATCCAAAAAAAATTACTGTACCCTATTAACGTACCAAATATATTAAATTAAGTAAATAAAATAAATATTTAAAAATAACAAAATATATAATACTAAATTAATATTATTAATGACAATCGTTAATATAATATTCAACACGTAATGATTATTTTATGCAAATAATAATAAATAATAGATATCATAAAATATTATATATAAAATAATTATTTAAATAATCAATAAAATAGATGGTATATAAAATAAAAAATAACTAAAAACTTATTATCAACCATTAAGAATGTTAAACAAAATTATATTATAAAATAATTAATTTTCTTATCCGATATTACTTAACAGTAAAATTATATCAGTCTATACATCCTAATTCCTAAAAATATCTAACTTTTTAAATATTTAATACATAAATTAAATTCAAATCATATTCTGTTTTATATGCCTCTAGTGATTATTATCCCTACATAAAACATAAATGCAAAATATTACAAATAATAATTCTACTAATTAAAATAATTTTTACTAAATAACAGATTTTAGTAATCAACAATAAAATTATTAAATCTACAATACATTAATTTAAACAAAACATTAATACCTTACACATATAATATCAATACACATCACATAATTTAATTATCATTTACAACTAATATTTAATTTATAAACAATATGATAATATATTACACTCTTGAATATAATTAAAATTATTCAACAACATACACTTAAACAACTTCATACTTTTAATAAAATTAAATATATTTCAAAAATTGTATAAAATGTTGTATTTAAACTTTAATACGTTATTATTTATAATCTAAATAATATACTTTTCAATAAATCAAGCAAAACATCTCATAACGTTAAGCATATTCTTTAGTTTTCCTTACGAACCATAAATTCCTGTATATTTGCAGGGGTGGAGAGTTTTGAACTCCCAACTTCCGGTTTTGGAGACCGGTGCTCTCCCAATTGAACTACACCCCTAAACAAATAAAATCACAACGGTGCGGACGGGACTTGAACCCGCGACCTCTGGCGTGACAAGCCAATATTCTCACCATCTGAACTACCGCACCACTATACAAAACTTAATGGAGCTGAGCGGAATTGAACCGCTAACCTTCTGCGTGCAAAACAGATGCTCTACCAATTGAGCTACAGCCCCTTACGCAATACCACTATTTATTTTATTTAATAAAAACAACACAAAATAACCACGAGTAAATTATTTTTTTATGCACTAAAACTATATCTAAAACAATAAATTCATAAAGTACAATTACAGCAATTTAAACAACAAAAACAACAAAATAAAACGGTAAATGGTAAACTATTTAACAAGATAATACAAGGTTTAATTAACAAAAAAAATAAACATGCTACATAAAAATAACCTCTAAAGAACTAAAACCATAAGAATTAATGAAAGACATTGATTTTAACATTTCATCTGTCATAACAGAACAATACATTACATTTTTTTGTATTATTCCGCAATACTTAGTATCAATTATATCATGCATTAATTTTGCAACATAACTAGCGATATATCTTGATGAATCTATTAATTGCGTGCCATTTGGAAATAATTCTTGCAATTCATCTTTTAAAAACAAAAAATGAGTACAACCCAAAATTACGGTGTCGGGTGGATTAAATAACTCTAACCAAGGAATTAAAATACTACGTAAAAAAGATCTTGATACTATATCACCAAACTTCTTTCTTTCAGCTATTGTTACTAAACTAGAAGATCCTAAAAATAGAAAATTACAATCACGAGCATATTTATTAACTAATGCAAGAATATATTTATGTTTAACAGTAATACAAGTCCCCAATAATCCAATAATTTTATTACGAGTTAATTGAACTGCTAATTTTACTGCAGGAAAAACACCAATAATTCTACATAAAAATACTTTACGTAACATCGATAATGCAACAATACTAGCAGTATTACAAGCAACAATAATTAAATCTAAAACATGATG
The DNA here is from genome assembly GCF_000973545.1 of Blochmannia endosymbiont of Camponotus (Colobopsis) obliquus. Classification (GTDB taxonomy): domain Bacteria; phylum Pseudomonadota; class Gammaproteobacteria; order Enterobacterales; family Enterobacteriaceae; genus Blochmanniella. The sequence goes on from NZ_CP010049.1 coordinate 724,027, forward strand.
TTTCAGAATTGCACTAATAATAGCAATCATTCGATCGACAATAAATTGCTCTGATCGTTCTCCATAAGGAAACCCTTTATTATCGAAAAAATATAAATAACGTACATGAGGTAACATATTTCTAATTTCTAAATAAATAGATAATCCTCCAATACCTGAATCTATCACTAAAATAACAGGTTGTTTAACAGAACAATTATACATTTTAATTTTTAAACACAACAATTATTATATAACACTTCAATTATAACAAATCACATAAACCTTAAAATAATTATTTATACTAAAATAATTAACAAATTATAAGAATAAAACAAAAAAATTATTCAGCAGTATATAAATTAATTAAAATAATTTTAATAAAAAAACAAACACTAACAAATTGCTATTTTATAATTTGAAATAACATGACAAATACATTATACATTATATTAGCATCTTTATAATTTAGGTCTAATCCCTAATACATGGCATATAGTATATGTAAGATCCGATCTATTAAGAGTATAAAAATGAAAATCCCTTACACCCTCCTTAAATAACACTTTGACCATATCAATAGCAATAGCCACCCCAATCATTTTACATGTATCTATATCACTATTACTTAATCCCTCAAACATAGACACAATCCAATTTGGAATCTTAACTTGTGTCATATTAGAAAAACGTCGTAATTGCTGAAAATTAAAAATAGGTAAAATTCCAGGAATAATTTTAACATTAATGCCGATAGAAACGCAAAGATCACGAAATCTTAAATAATTTTCTATGTCAAAAAAAAACTGAGTTATCGCTCTACTTGCACCAGCATCAATTTTTCTTTTTAAATTTATTAAATCATCTCGTGCATTCTTTGCTTCGGGATGAACTTCTGGATAAGCAGCTACTGAAATATCAAAATCACCTATCTTCTTAAGTAATGTCACTAAATCAACGGCATGCATCATAGTTGAATGTTTATAATTAACTGAACGATCTCGATCTCCCCGCAATGCTATAATATGTCGAATCCCGCTATTCCAATATTTTTGAGCAATATTTTTTAACTGTTGTTGAGTTGCATCGATACAAGTTAAATGTGGTGCAGCAATTAGCCCTGTACGATGTTTTATATCTTGTATAATATTATAAGTGCGATCACGTGTTCCCGTATTAGCTCCATATGTAACAGAAACAAATACAGGATTTAATTTACCCAAACTATTAATTGCCTTCCAAAAAAATGTTTCCATTTCATAATTATAAGGGGGAAAAAATTCAAAAGAGACATTAATATTACCGTACAATTCAACCAAATACCGATTTAATTTCTCCCATTGTATAGCATAAAACACCATATACAAAACCTATTATTTAATAGTTAAAACAACAAATAACAAAACACACAAAAAATATTATCCTGTTAAAAATATAATTCACTTTAATATTTTTTAAAAATATTACTAAATCATAATTATTATTCAATAATTTAGGTAAACCACCCTCACACACATTTATACATAAATAAAATATGTAAATTCAAAACAAAAAAATATATAAAAATATAAAACTAAAATATACCAATAAAAAATTAAAAATAATATCAAATAACTTTCGATATTTTATTCTATATAAAATATATACAATGAAATAACTGAAATTATTTAACTAAATATAAACACTACAGAAATATAAACATGATAAATATATAATTCTAATACTATTTATTTTCTAAATTAATATACACAACAAAACATTAATTTAATATTAATTGTGTTATAGCACATCAACAAAATAAATACCTAAATTTTACTATGATATTACAATTATACATATTATAATTCCAAAATCCAATCAACTGATAATTAATCTATCTTGAACTAATATAATAATAACCTAACTTATCACCTTATCATGCTACACTCAATAATAATAAATTATAATAATAAATTCAAGATAATAACAAATCTAAAATTTAAATAACACAATTTTATAATACAAATAAAAATATATTAATAATTAAAAACACTAACCACGAATTAATAACCTAATATTTTAAATACATAACCAAATAAATTATCTACCTGTATCGAATTATGTTTTACTCTTACACAAACAAAAATAAAAATTATAATATTACCAACTTAACTAATTTTTTGAAATGCATACTCTAAATCATCAATCAAATCGCTACTATCCTCTATACCTACAGATAAACGCAACAACATATTGTTAATGCCAGCATACTTTCGAGCCTCTAATGACATCCCAGCATGAGTCATAGTAGCAGGATGAGAAATTAAACTTTCTATACCACCAAAAGATTCAGCTAAAGTAAAAAGCTTTAATGAAGATAAAAACTGACGTAATATTATCTCATTACCATCAATTTCAAAACTTAACATTGCACCAAACCCTTTTTGTTGTTTACAAGCAACCTGATAACCACAACTGTCAACTAATCCAGGATAATACAATTTTCGTACCTTAGATTGATTCTTTAAAAAATTAAAAATATTTTGAGCACTATCCTGTTGTTGATAAATACGTGGAATCAACGTACGTATTCCTCGTAAAAGTTGATAACTATCAAAAGCTCCACAAGTTATACCTAAGGTATTACCCCACCACAATATTTTATCAAGAATACCAACATCTTTTGCAATTATTGCTCCTGCTACTAAATCAGAATGACCATTCAAATATTTAGTGCATGAATGAACTACTAAATCAGCACCTAATAATAATGGCTGCTGTAATACTGGACTCATAATTGTATTATCTACAACACATATAGATTGCATTTCATGAGCAATATTACAAATATTAGCAATATCTACCACACGTAATAAAGGATTGCTTGGAGTTTCAATAAAAATCAATTTGGGAGAACAAGATAATGCTGTAACTACAGCTTGTTGATCAGTTTGATCAACAAATTGAACACGATAAGCTTTACGCTGACTTAAACTATCTAACAATCGATAAGTACCTCCATAACAATCATGGGGCGCTATTACAAGATCTCCAGGAAGAAGAAAAGTAGTACACAGCAAATGAATTGCAGACATTCCACTGCTAGTTACTATCGCTCCAACACCACCCTCAAGAGCTGTTAAAGATTTTTGTACTACATCACGAGTAGGATTCTTCCGCCTTGAATAATCATATACTCTAGGTGTATTAAAATCAGCAAATTTATAAGTACTTGAAAGAGCAATTGGAGGTACAATGTATCCATATTGATCGTCATCACCTAATTCACTACGCGCTGCTATAGTTGCTTGTTTGAACATGATTTGTATACCTATAAAGTACCTGAAACTTATATTATACCATGCAAAATAAATAACCCAATATCAATTATATAACGACACATCAGCAATAAACACCAACCAATTCATTAGTTCAGAAATAAAGTATTTACTATTTTTTTAATAACGTTAAATTACTGACAAACGAATATTATTTTATTAAAGCACCGAATTGTTTGTTAAAACGATTTACACGTCCACGATTATCTATAGCACGTTGTGTGCCTGTATAAAATGAATGACAAAAACCACAAACATCCAAATTAATATTATTATGTAGAGTAGTTTTTATTTCAATGACGCTGCCACACGAACAAAACGCTTTAATTTCTTTATATTTTGGATGAATATTTTTTTTCATATGTAATTATATCATAAAATTTAAAAAATTATTAAAAACAGAAATTTACCCATTACTCATTCCAGTAAAACAACTTATATTATAAAACTAATAACAACAATGCATATCAAAATACAGCACACTCTTGTCTTTTTACATTATATAACAAATAACAATTTTTTCAAAGTAATTAACTATTGCAATAAATGAAACTCAAAAAACTTAAAAAATAATAATAATTGACTTTGCAACACTGTTATTCTGAATATATAAATCATGCTTCAAAATACTTCTTTATAAATTAAAATAATATAAAACATGTATTATAAAATTTACCTGAAAATAAAACATCTAAAATACTATCATAACACGATAATAATACCAAATTAAAATAAAAGAATCATTTTTTTTCCTTTACAAAAAAAATATAATACTTTATATATAAAACAATGATATTCCATGTTATTCTCTAATTGCTTGTATTGCTCCTTAAATATTCAAACATCGAACAAAACAAAATAACAAAACTACAGTGATCAACAAAGACTACATAAATATAGATAGCAAAAAAAAAACAGAAAAAACATAAAAAATTAACATCAAATCATAATAGAATAAAATACACAAGACTAATAATTATAACGCTACTTATCTTTTATGTGATCTTTATCTATTATATTTATTCCAACAAACTCCAGAAAAATGCTGTTATATCTAAAACCAAAATATCTGAGTATAATCAAAAAATAAGTACAAACCTGCCCCCCAAACCAAAAGAAAAATGGCATTATATTAAAGAACTAAAACGATAAAAACTATATAAAATAAATGAACAAATTAAAAAACGTCAAAAAATTACGAAATATACCAAAATAACTAAAGTACATATATATGATAAATAACGATAAACTGAACCGCGCCAATATTATCATATTCCTATAACTGAGAATTACTGAACGTACCTGTACATAAACTTATAACGGTATACTTAAACATGTTCTGATTGTATGTAAAAATATCAACTTCACATCTAAACCATATTCCAAATAGTTTATAAAATATAGACTCATGATATGTACATAAATAATACACCATAACCAGTATGTCTGGTTATACATAAAAATCCTTGACCTATCTATATTCCAAAACAAAAAAATTTTAATAAACTAAATAAACAATAATTAATGAAACGTGTAATAAACAAAAACTTAATTAAACTTATTTTATAAACCTAAAATGTAACGATATTAACCACTATATTATATTTATATACAATGTTGTAACACAAATTATCTTATCTATAAAAATAACAGAAAATTCAATGACAAAATAGTCACAGTAATATTTAAATTATAATAATATTTACAGGAAAAAACATGACAACATGGACTACAGGAAAAATAATACAGATAACACATTGGACAAAGCATCTGTTTACAATCATATTACATGCAGCAATAAACCCATTTATTCCAGGACAATTTGCTAAACTAAAATTAAAAACAACAAATAATAAACATATTCAAAGAGCCTACTCATACGTCAATACACCAAATAATATCAATTTAGAATTTTACTTAGTATCTATTCCAAATGGCAAACTTAGTCCATTATTATACGTACTCCGTCCTGGAGATGAAATTTTGATTAGTAAAGAAGCATATGGTACTTTTATACTAGAAACAATTCCAAATTGTCACACCTTATGGATGTTAGCAACTGGTACTGGTATCGGGCCGTATCTCTCAATCCTTGAATATGGACAAGGATTACAACGTTTTACAAATATTGTATTAGTACATGCTGTACGTTTTGTCAAACATTTAAACTATTTACCACACATGTTAAGATTGAAAAAAAAATACAAAAAAAAAATAAAAATACAAACAATTTTAAGCCAAGAAACTATGCCAAATTCGTTAACTGGACGTCTACCATATCTTATAAAAAATGGCCTACTAGAACAAGCTGTAGGATTAACATTAGCTGTTAACAATAGTCATGTTATGTTATGTGGTAACCCTCACATGGTTTATGATGTTCAAGAACTATTAAAAAAAACAAGAGGTATGAAAAACAATATAAAAAACAAAATAGGACAAATAACAAAAGAAAAATATTGGTGATCCCTGTTTGTAACAAACAACAAAATAAAATATAATATACTAATATATATACTTTATTTTTCTGTTTTCTAAAAATAAAAATAAGACAAACATAAACCTTATAAATAACAATAATAACTAACAAAATGTTACATAAATCCAAACGTACACAAATAAAAACATATTATACAAATTATTATTATTTCATTTAACAATGTTATTGTTCATTCAATAATGTATACATTAGACATATAAAAATAAAATAAATTTCAAAATAAATTTCAAAAATATAACAGCACAAATAAATACGGAGAAAACATGCGTTATCCATTAATAATAAGTAATTGGAAAGCAAACGGCAGTAAAACTATGATTATTGATTTTATTCATAAATTACAAAATAATTTAAACAATAATTACGCATGTAATATCATTATCGCACCACCAATAATATATCTAGATGTAATTAAACAATACTTAATCAATAAAGATATCATATTAGGCGCTCAAAATGTAGATATTCACATATCCGGTTCGTTTACAGGAGAAATATCCGCCAATATGCTAAAAGATATGGGTGTTCTATATACAATAATAGGACATTACGAAAGACGCATCCATCACAAAGAAAATAATGAAGATATTATAAAAAAATTTGATATTCTAAAAAAAAACCATATAACTCCTATATTATGTATAGGAGAAAACAAAGAAGAAAAAATACAAAATAAAACTAAAACAGTGTGTATTCAACAAATTAATAATATAATAAACACCTTAGGCATAGAAATACTAAAAAATTCAGTAATAGCCTATGAACCTATCTGGGCCATTGGATCCACTTCATCAGCCAATCCTAACGAAGTACAAACTCTACATAACTTTATACGTAGCTATATAGCTCAACAAAATATAGAAATAGCAGAAACAATACATCTCTTATATGGCGGATCTGTAAATACAAACAACGCTTATGAATTATTAAGACAAAAAGACATCGACGGCTTACTAATCGGAAAAGCCTCTTTAGATCCGAAAAATCTTTCTGAAATTATTAAAATTACACAAAAAACAAAAACACGCAACTAAAATTTATTATATACTCAAACGCAATATAAAAATAATATCTATCAAGTAACAATTAATTCATGAATAATGCCAATGTATATCGTAAACGATATACATAAAATTCTTTGAACAAACTTAATATACTTTAAATACTTATTAATTTAATATATAATATTTTTTAATAAAAATATAGTTCTTTTTCATTAACGAAACTATATAATAAATTCATATTTAAAACAAAAATAATAATTTAAATTAAATCATTATATAAAAATAATTTATTCAATAAACTAAAATTAAAATAATTTTTTCGCTATATCTAAAATTTCTTTTTTAAATGGACGTTTCATATTTAAAATAGCTTCAATAATATCATGATGCACTAATCGATCATTCTGTAATCCAACACACCGTCCTGTATAACCTTGCAATAATAATTCAATAGAATAAGCACCCATGCGTGATGCTAATATCCGATCATAAGATATAGGATCGCCGCCACGTTGAATATGACCTAATACCGTAGCCCGTGTTTCCCTACCTGTTTTTTTTTCAATATAATGAGCCAAATCAAAAACATTACAAATATGTTCAGTAATAACAACAATTGCATGTTTTTTCCCTTTAGCAATACCAGCTTTAATTTTACATACTAAATCTTTTGGACTAAATTCTACTTCCGGTAACACAACAAATTCACAACCACCAGCTATAGCTGCAAACATAGTCAAATCACCACAATGACGTCCCATAACTTCAACAAGAGAAATGCGTTGATGAGAAGTTGAAGTATCACGCAAACGATCAATAGCTTCAGTAATTGTTTCTAATGCAGTAAAATACCCAATTGTATAATCAGTACCTACAACATCATTATCTATAGTTCCTGGCAAACATATGCAAGGAAAACCAACTTCAGTCAATTTTTTAGCACCTATATAAGAACCATCACCACCAATTATCACTAAAGCATGAATATCAAGTTTATTCATATTATTAATAACAACAGATAAAATGTAGTCTTTACAAAACTCCGGAAAGCGTGCCGAACCTAAAAATGTACCACCACGATTAATTACATCAGACACACTATAACGATTTAATTTTATTATTCGATTTTGAAATAAACCCAAATAACCATCACATACACCATACATTTCTAGACCTTCAGAAATACCTGTCCGAACAACGCCTCTAATAGCAGCATTCATACCAGGAGAATCACCACCGCTAGTTAATACACCAACTTTCTTAATCATCAAATCACTACTCCTGATACTTAAGTAATTGTCATAACTTATAAAAAAACAATAAATAAATATAATAATTCTATTAACCAATATATTTAAACAAACAATTATTTTCTATAACATATCTAATGACATATTATAAATTTATTAAATAAAAAAATAGATAATATATACACATATAAAAATGTATAATAACTATAGAAACTATACTACACTCATAACAAAGAAAAAATAAATACACACTTTATTATATTCAAATAACATAATCATTTAACATCAAATAATTGCTTAATTGTAATCATAAATAACATAATCAATAAAAAATAAAAATTATTACTAAATAATAATATAAATAAAAACAAACTAAATATTTAAAACATATATATATAATCACATATATTATTTAAATAACATTCATTTAAAGTATATATAACACCAATATACATTTTATCAAATAAAGAACAAATGCTTTAAAAATGTTATCTCTGTAATATTTCATCATAAAATAATAAACATTATCTAATCTATTAGCTTATATAAAATAATTAAATAATATAAAACAAAACAAAAAACTAAAACACTAATCAATAAAATACTGAACCACCATACAACAACTATTTACATCAAATATCCCATTCATTAATGAAATGAAAATACCTAATACACTATTATTTGCAATCATAAAATATCAAAAATATACAACACAGATTATTTTTAAACATTTTACTTATTTAAATAATTCACCACTCATCATCTATCTACTTCACAATTCGCGCTACGATACCAGCAACTGTAACACACGATGGCACTGAATGTAATACCACAGAACCCGCACCAACTTTCGCCATATACCCTATTTCAATATTACCAAGAAGAATAGCACCCGCTCCGATAATCACTCCTTCTCCTATCTTAGGATGACGATCACCACTCCCTTTCTTACCGGTGCTTCCCAAAGTAACAGATTGCAATATAGAAACATTATTAGCTACTACTGCTGTTTCACCAATAACAATACCCGTGGCATGATCTAGCATAACACCATATCCAATACGTGCAGCAGGATGAATATCCACTCCAAATAAAACAGAAATACGATTTTGAAAATAAACAGCTAAAGCATAACGATCTTGCAACCACAACCAATGACTAATACGATACGCTTGTAATGCATGAAATCCCTTAAAATATAAAAATGGAGTAGAATATTTATCAATAACAGGATCACGTTGCAAACTAAAAAAAATATCCCGTACAGCATAGATAATAATTGTTGCATTCATATTATATGCTTCTTCTATAACATCACGTATAACATTAGCAGAAACAGTTGTATTACCTAACTTCTCAGAAAGAATATAACTTAATGCATTTCCTATATGATTATGTTGTAATACAGTATCATGTAAAAATTTTGCTAAAACAGGTTCATTATAAGCTAATAATTGAGCTTCACCTTGAATTTTTTCCCAAATAAATTTCAATGACTCTACTGACATACTTATTACCTTATCTTATTTAATAAAATTTAAAAAAATAAATCTAAATCTAATGTAATATTTTATTATTTCATAGTTAATTTAACAAGATAAAAAGCTGCCTTATATACATCTCGACCGCAATACAATACACGATATATTTGTTCCACAATTGGCATAATCACATTATATTGACGTGATAATGCACGCACCTCATAAGCATTATTAAAACCCTCTACAACTTGACCAATTTTTTTCATAGCATTAGAAACTTCTACGCCGCGCCCTAATAAAATTCCGAACCTACGATTACGTGATTGATCATCCGTACAAGTCAAAACCAAATCACCAAGACCTGCCATTCCTGTAAATATATCTAATTCACTTCCCATAGCTACACCAAGACGAGACATTTCTGCTAAACCACAAGTAATTAAAGCAGCACGGGCATTAGCACCAAACCCAATTCCGTCAGATATACCAGATCCAATAGCAATAACATTTTTTATAGCACCAGCTAATTGAATTCCAATATAATCAGAATGAACATAAACCATAAAATTTTTATTATTGCATTGCAATAAATTTCTCAAATCAGCAATAAAAACAGAATCACTAGCCACTAAAACTATAGCAGTAGGTAACCCCATTGCAATTTCCCTAGCAAAAGTAGGACCTGAAATTATTGCTAAAGGTATCTCTTGACCTAGTATTTCTCTTACTACATTTTGCAACAGCCTGCCAGTTCCAGCTTCCAATCCCTTGGTTGCTAAAATAATACGAGAGTTACATCGTAAATATGGTTTTAATTTTACCAAAACATCACTAAAAACACGACTAGGTACTGCAATAATTATATCATGAGCAAAAGATAAAGCCACTTGTAATGATTTTTCTATTAACAACAACGCAGGAAAAGATATCTTAGGTAAAAGATGATGACAACGCATCGTTTTTAATCTATAAATATGAAGAGGATCATGACCCCACAACAATACTTTATGGCCGTTCCGCGATAACATAATAGCTAAAGCTGTACCATACGCTCCAGCGCCAATAACGACAACTGAAGCACTTGAAGACATTATAAAACTTCCTGAGATATCGTTGTCTTATTATTAGTATTATTATTTTTGTTTTGCAAATATTTCATAAACAATGCCTCAAAATTTACTGGAACTAAATGAAATTGTGGAAAACTACCTCTCATACATTGATTACTAATACATTCACGTGCATAAGGAAATAAGATATCAGGACAATAAGATCCAAGACAATGTTCTAATTGAGCACTTTGCACACCTGAAATAGCAAAAATACCAGCTTGTTTAACTTCACACAAAAAAGCCACATGTTGCCTGATTGTTGCAGTAACAATAACATGCAAAACCACTTCATATACATCTTTCAACAACTGACTAGATAAAGTATCTAAATCTAACTTAATTTTTGGTTCCCATTTTTCCTGAAATATCTTAGGGACATGAGGTGCTTCGAAAGATACGTCTTTTACATATATTCTCTGAATGTCAAAAACTACTTTAATATCTTCATTGCCTGACATTAAAAGCCTCTGCTATGCTAAAACTATACATGCTTAAAAATAAAAAAATTAAAATATACTATGAAAATTATTAATAATCTATTTCATTTTTAAGTACTTATCCAGTTCATTCTGCACGTCCAATTTACATAAATCATCCCACCCACCTATATGTTCTGTATTAAAAAAAATTTGAGGTACTGTATGTTGTCCGCAACGATCAATCATTTCCGCATGTACTATATCATTTTCAATAAAAATTTCCTTAAACGATAGACCTTTGCGGGACAATAATGCTTTAGCTTTTTGACAAAAGGGACAAAATTTTTTAGTATAAATTTCAATATCCATAATATAAACTCGAATAATTATCTCAAATAATAATATTAATAACAAAATTAACTATTTTCCTTAACCAAAGGTAAATTATTGTAAACCCAATTGTTAACACCACCATGGAGAAAATATACATGCTTAAATCCAATTTTATTTAAACGCCTAACTAAATTATAAGACAATGAACCAGTACTACACACAACCACTAATAAATCATTTTTCTTTACAAGACCATAAAAAAAATCATTTTTACTGTCTGTTTTGACATCTAAATCTATATTTAATAAATTAACACTATGAATAATATGTCCTTTACGATAATCATCTTGATCACGTAAATCTATAATCGTTACATTTTTTTTATTAATCAATTGAACCAGTGTATTGCACGATATCTCAAACTGCCGAGTTAACCAACTTTGAATAAAAAAATAGAGCACAAATATAAATAACAACAGCCATACTGTAACAATTAAAAAATGATTAATACAAAAATTTTCAATTTCCTTAAAATATATCAACAATTTATCGTGCGACCATTTTTAATTTAAAAGATCAAAAAGCAAACAAGATCAAAAAAACCACATACTAATCAAATAAAAAAATTTTCACGTTGCAACATCAATAATTTTGATCTCCAAAACAAACTACATCCGTGATAACATACAATTCTAATAAAATCAAACAAAAATATAACTTTAAATAAAATAACTAAAGAAACAACCTATAAAAATCAACACTTCCAACAAACTACCACTGAGCATACATTAAATACAATCAGTTTTAAATGAACAGTAACAATATATAAAAATTTAACAACTATTATATTAAAATCAAACAATAATATACAGAATTAACTACTTAAATTAAAACAATATACTCCACGTATTTTGTGAAGCCACAAAAACCAAAACACTATTGTAAGGATAAAAAACAATTTTCTTTCAAATATTTAGAATATATTTAAGTATTATCAATCAAAAAAAACAAAAAACAACAACTCCAAACTAAAACTATTAAATTAAGCTAAATGAAAAACTAATTAACATAAAAATATTAAAAACCCTTAAGAACTAAAAAGTTGAATCATAAAATCATCACAATCATTTAAAGCGTTGTATACCATGCAACACATAACTTTCTTCAATTATTTTACACATGTAAAATAATTCATAAAACATCTTAAAAATAGAAAACAAAATAAAATTTTACCTAACAATAATAAAAATGTTATGATCGATATAAATGAATTTTTATAAAAAAACACAAAAACAATATTTGACAAACAATATAAAATATAACTTTAAGGTAACAAATGATTATTGTAACTGGCGGGGCTGGATTTATTGGTAGTAACCTTGTTAAAACGCTGAATAAAATGCAACATAAAAACATACTGATAGTAGATCATCTTAAAGATAACAAAAAATATATAAATTTAACCGATCTAGACTTCATTGACTACATAGACAAAAAAGATTTCATTAAGAAAATTACTAATAACAATATAAACTACAACATTAACAACAACAAAGCATTTAATAACAATATTAAAGTCATCTTTCATAAAGGCGCTTGCTCATCTACTATCACATACAACAGCATGTACGTAATGAAAAATAACTACCAATTCTCTAAAATACTATTGAATTTTTGCATAAAATATAAAATTCCGTTTATATATGCTTCTTCTGCAGCTGTTTATGGCAAGACACCCAAAAAATTTCTTGAAGAACGCCAATATGAAAAGCCATGTAATATATATGGATGTTCAAAGTTTTTTTTTGACCAATATGTACGATTCATTTCGCCTCAAGCAAAATCCCCAATTTGTGGGTTACGTTATTTCAACGTCTATGGACCTCGTGAATCCCATAAAAATAATATGGCAAGCATAATTTATCAACTCGCAAAACAAATAAATAACAAACAAAATCCAAAATTATTTCTAGGAAGTGAAAATTTTAAAAGAGATTTTATCTATATAGATGATGTAATAAAAATAAATATTTGGGCTTGGAAAAACAACATTTCAGGAATTTTCAACTGCGGTACAGGCCAAGCACAATCATTTCAATCAATTGCCAATATCATATTAAATTTTTACAAACAAAATAATTTAAAATATATTCCTTTACCCAATATAATCAACAAACATTACCAAACATTCACAAAAGCAGATATAACCAAAATACGACTTGCTGGATATAAACAACCATTCGAAAAGACTACTACAAACATAGTTAAATATCTTCATTACTTAAATAACTAAAAGTGCATAAGTTATTACAAAACAAAAAAGTCTATAATAATGACTAATAAAATTTATAAAAAAATCTTGGTAATTGGACCATCATGGCTAGGTGATTCTGTTATGTCTCAAACCATGCTACACCTACTTACCAAACAACAAAAAAAAATAAAAATTGATATCCTCACATCGAAATGTTATATACCTTTATTCCATAACATGCCTGAAATAAATCAAACTATAATTAACCCTATAAAACACGGTACTATGGAATTAAAAAAAATTTACACATTCAGTAAAACACTAAGAAATAAAAAATACCAGCAAGCAATAATACTACCGAATTCATTTAAATCAGCATTAATTCCATTGTTTGCACAAATACCACAACGTACAGGATGGCGTGGAGAAATGCGTTATGGAATAATTAATGATCTTCGGATCCTCAACTGTAAAAATTTTCCACTTATGGTGCAAAGATATGCTGCTTTAGCTTTTAACAAAAATATAATAAAACATAGTAACAATTTACCAAAACCACTTCCTTGGCCCAGCTTGTCGATAAGCTCAAAAAAAATAAATCACATATTACAAAAATTCAAAATTTATAGTAACAAACCCCTAATAGGTTTATGTCCAGGATCAGGATCAAATTCAACAAAATGTTGGCCACATTATCACTATGCCGTATTAGCATCCAAACTTATGCATGATGGCTATCAAATAGCATTATTTGGTTCCATAAAAGATTACAAAATAGGGCAAAATATTAATAATTTAATTTTAAAAAAAATAAATAACTATCACAATTTAATTGGATCTACTTCAATAGATCAAGTAATAGCATTACTTGCAGGCTGTCAAGCAATAATAAGTAATGACTCCGGATTAATGCATATAACTAATGCATTGAACCGACCGCTAATAGTATTATATGGCGGTCCAAGTGACCCTCATTTTACACCGCCTCTATCACATCGAGCATACGTCATAGAATCCAAAAATAAGCATTTACGAACAAAGAAACAAAACAACATAAATAATTATCATCAAAATCTTATTGACATAAAACCTGATCAAGTTTTAAATAAATTAAAAAAATTACTTACAATCTCCTAAAAAATAATACAACAATGAAAATTTTAATTATAAAAACTTCATCTATGGGAGACATAATTCACACACTACCCGCATTAACTGATGCAAAAAAAATATTATCTAACACTAGTTTTGATTGGGTTATTGAAAAAAATTTTTCAGAAATACCAATGTGGCATTCAGGAACACGTCATATAATACCAAGTAACATAAAAGTACACGCAAAAAATTACTTAGACTGTGTTTACTGGAAAAAATATAATAATTTCATACATAAATTACAAAAAAACACCTATGATATAATTATTGATGCACAAGGATTAATAAAAATTGCATTCTTAATAACTAATCTGGCTAAAGGAAAAAAACACGGAATGAATAGTTCAAGTATAAGAGAACCAATCGCCAGCATTTTTTACAATAAAAAACATCAAATACATAAAAATCAACATGCCATAGAAAGAACAAGACAATTATTTTCTAAAGCATTAAAATATCCACAACCATCTGAAACAGGATGTTACAATATCAAAAACTATTTCAAAAAAAAACAAAACACAGAACCCTATTTAATATTTTTACATTCTGCTAGTAAAAAAAAAAACTTGGCCAGAAATATATTGGAGAACATTAACTAGATTTGCAATTCATGAAGGATTTCATGTTAAATTTCCGTGGTGGAAAACAACTGAATACCTAAGAGCAAAACGTTTAACACAAGGGCTTGCGCATGTCGAAATCCTACCAAAATTAACATTAACACAAATAGCGAAGCAAATTCTCGGAGCTACCGCAATAATATCAATAGATACTGGCTTAAGTCATTTAAGTGCTGCATTACATACACCTAATTTGACACTTTATGGACCAACTAATCCTGCATTAATAGGTACTTATGGTAAAAACCAAAAAAAGATATACTCTAAAACACAATCTATGATCGATATAAAACCAATAGAAACATGGAATACATTTAAACAACTTTTAAACCAAATAAAACTTTGATAAAATAAAATTACAACATAATCTTTTAAAAAAAACAAAATATAACGAAATATATCTTAAAAAAGAAATACTTAAAGAATATTATGTTCTATGTCATAACAAATGTAATACAAAAATATAATATAGTAAATGGATTCTACAAATATCAAATCCATTCATTCAATATAGACAAATTATCACTATACACACCACTATGTTGCTATATAATATACTTGTTTACCTAATACAACCTTTAATCTGGATACGATTGTTATGGCGTAGTAGACACATTCCAGCCTACCGTCATCACTTATCTGAACGTTATGGATTCTATAAACAAAAAATTAACGCTGGAGGTATCATCTTACACTCTGTATCAATAGGAGAAACATTAGCAGCCATCCCATTAATTCATTCATTACAAAAACTACATCCATACATCCCTATCACCGTAACATCAATGACACCTACAGGAATAGAACAAACAAAACTAGCATTTGGAAATAAAGTATTTTATGGATACTTACCATATGATTTGCCTGGAGCTATAAACAGATTTATAAATCATATAAATCCTATACTAGTTATTACTATAGAAACAGAACTATGGCCTAATCTTATTAAATCCTTATATCGCAAAGGCATTCCATTTATAATAGCCAACGCTCGACTATCACTTCGCTCAGCGAAAAATTACCAAAAAATAAAAAATTTCATGGCACATATAATGCAACACATAACTTTAATAGCTGCACAATATGAAGACGATGGAGCGAGATTTATAAGTCTAGGACTAAAAACAAACCAATTAGCAATAATTGGTAATTTAAAATTCGAAATTTCTGTAAGCACACATATAACGAAACAAGCTAAAAAATTACGTAAACTCTGGAACAACCAACGTCCAATATGGATAGCCGCTAGCACTCATTATGGAGAAGAAAAAATCCTTCTTAAAACACATCACAACTTATTACAAAGTTTCCCTAATTTATTAATGATTTTAGCACCAAGACATCCAGAACGTTTTTCAATAGTTCAACAAATGATAAAAAAATCTGGATTTAATTATATATTACAAAGTAGCGGTAATATCCCATCTAGTACAACACAAATTGTTATTAATGATACAATGGGAAAATTAATGTTATTATATGGAATAGTAGATGTAGCTTTTATTGGAGGTAGCCTAATAAAACATGGAGGACATAATCCGTTAGAAGCCGCAGCACATGGCATACCAATAATAATGGGTCCATATACTTTTAACTTTCAACAAATTTGCATAAAACTTAAACAAGAACAAGGATTAATCACTATTACCGATAGTATATCATTAACATTAGAAATTTTTAAATTATTAAACAATAAACATCACAGATTATTTCACGGAAATCGTGCAAACAAATTTTTATACAAAAACCAGGGTGCCTTAAAAAGACTATTATGCTTAATAGAACCTTATCTAAATTTAAATAAAAACCAGTAAAATTATTTTGAGAAAAAGTTTATCAATCGTAATTATTACATATAATGTTGCCACTATGTTACCTGATTGTTTATCTTCAGTAAATTGGGCTGACGAAATAATAATATTAGATAATAATAGTCAAGATCAAACATGTTCTATAGCTAAACAAGCCGGGGCAAAAATATTTAAAACTAAAAAATGGTTAGGTTTTGGTAAACAACGACAAATGGCACAAACATATGCTAATGGGGATTATATTTTTGCTTTAGATGCTGACGAGCGCATATCATACAAATTAAAACAGGAAATCATAGAAATATTACACAACCCAAAATTTAATACCGTATATAGTTGCATAAGATACAATTTTTTTATCAATAAATTTATGCATTATGGAGGATGGTATCCAGATAGAAAAATACGCTTATATCCAAAAAATTTTTCTTTTAATTCAATGAATGTGCATGAAAAACTAAACAGCAAAAATGCCGAAATAAAAAAACTAAAAGGAAAATTAATACATATTGCCTGTCCTTATTTACCAACTTTTCAATTCAAACAATTAAAATATGCAGAAACTTGGGCTATTGAACAATTTAAAAAAACAACACATTGTAATATAATAACTATCATTATTCATACTTTTAGTAGCTTCTTTAAGACATGGATTTTAAAAAAAAGTTTTTTAGATGGTAAATACGGTTGGCTACTCGCAATAATTAACGCACAATATACTTTTAATAAATATTCTATACTTTGGTCACTTAAAAGGAAAAATAAAAATAATTAAATCTATTATATTCAACAACTTCCTTATTTATTAATTAATATTTAAAAAATTGCTCATTAAAAACAAAAAAATACATGATTATAATAATTAAGAAAATTTATGACATTATTCAAAAAAATTATTTAATTTTAGAAAAATATTAAACTCATAATCTTATCTTAATCATTAATAAAAATAACATAAGCATCTATATCAAAACACACAACAAAACAAACAAAAATTTAAATTAAACATACATAAATAATTATAAATCTTCAACAAAAAAATTACTTACAACAAAATTGATTGTACATAATACTTAAAATAAAAAACATAATATGTAAGTTAACCATAAAATACCAAACATTCATCCTTTTACCTTGATCTTGAATAAAAAATTACTATAATGCATTCCCGTCAGTTTAAATTATTTTTTAACTAAATAAATAATGTAAAATAATTAAACAAATCAACCCACCAATTTTGTATAACACTCAATAATATATTCTTTATTTAAAAGAACAATATAATTTATAAAAAATATTACGATTGGCATTTTAAACAAAAAAAGGTACCTCTCCCACCATACATTTTATACTGTATATAATTACCGCATCTTAAACAAGGTTTACTTTTCCTTCCATATACTTGTATTTTTTTTATAAAATACCCCGGATAACCATTTGATTGTAAAAAATCACGAAAAGTTGTTCCTCCATATCTTATAGCACTAGACAACACTAACTTAATACTATTCGCTAATTTAATTGCTTCCTCTTCATCTAGCGATGACACCAAACGATAAGGTAAAATTCCTGCAATAAATAATGATTCATTAGCATAAATATTACCAATACCAGCTATTATTTTAGCATCCATTAACCACAATTTTATTAATTTATGTCTATCTCTAGATTTATTAAATAGCCAATGACCATTAAATTCACTACTCAAAGGCTCTATACCTAAAGTAATTAACAAATTAGTAACATATATATCATTTTTCCAAATCCAAAACCCAAATCTTCGAGAATCTGTATAACGAATAATACATTTATTACTTATCAAAAAATCTAAATGATCATGCTTTTCTGGATTTTGCCAAGTTTTTAATACCTTTAATCTACCAGTCATACCTAAATGACCAATAATCCAACCATAATTTAATTTAAACAACAAATACTTTGCCCTACGATATACATTAATTACATATTCATTTCTTAACATACAAATTTCATCAGACACTTGTACCCGTAAATACATTGTACGCACTAATATTTTATTAATATAATGCCCTACTATCCATGGATAGATACCCTTGTATGTAATTTCTACTTCTGGTAATTCAGGCAATACCTATATCTTCCTTTGTTTTTATATACAATATGATTTGTCATTAACAAAATAATAAAAAAGAATTAAAATATATTTAAAACATTAAACATTACTTCATCTTTTTTTCCCTATATAATACATATTTACGCACAATAGGATCAAATTTTCTTAATTCTATTTTTTCAGATTTTTTACGTTTATTTTTACTACTAGTATAAAAATGTCCTGTACTAGCAGAGGAAAATAAATAAATATTTTCTCGCATTTTTCCCCTACTCATATATCCACTCCTCATTCATAATGTACCAACCGACTTGATGTGCTGTGTAATTTTCGTAAAAACACTTCAATTCCTTTTTTATCTATCATGCGCATACCTTTAGCAGATACACGTAAAACTATAAAACGTTTTGCACTCATAACCCAAAAACGATGATAATGTAAATTGGGTAAAAAACAACGTTTAGTTGCATTCATTGCATGTGACCGTCTATTACCTTTCATTACATGCTTGCCAGTAATTTGACAAAATCTTGGCATGTTAAACTACTCCAAAAATATGTAATTTCAATAAAATATTATTAAAATAATGTAAAAAAAATCGAAATAACCATAATTAAAATACAACTAAAATTATAATGTTAAGTAATAACAACATCGATATATATATATATACTATAAAATTATTTCTTTAAAAATGTAATCACTATATATAATTACCATAAATTTTACTTTTAAAAACTACAACAAAAAACATATAACATTAAAAGTAAAAAAGTTAACATATTAACAAATTTTATAATATGTTAAATTGTAACAATGAGCATGACAAAATTAAAAATAAAAACATTACTTCAAAAAATAAACAAAAACACACTTACATCTATCAACATCTAAATTAATTTAACTTTTCATAAAAAAATATATATATATTACATAATAGTAAACTAACAACAAAATTATTTCATCACCCTTATATAAACAAAAACCTCAAGACAGTATTCTATCATGTTATTCAGATAACTTATAATCCATTTTACTACCTTTATCAAAAAAATAACAATACATATACAAATAACAAAAACCAAATAATCTAATTTGAACAGACTAAACGCTATTAATTTCTTAAATCTTTTTATAAAAAATTTTTTATAAATAAATCACATAGTTCTTAACATCATTATCAACAACAACCAACTAGTATTGCAAAAGTAACAAGCAAAAATGACAAAACATGTCACCATGTGACTTATCATCACTTTAATACAACTTGAAAATATATTCAAAACAAAAGAAATATCATGACAACTTCTAAATACAAACAATTAAGATGTCCACTAATGATATACAAAACCATCAATACATAACTTAAACAATCATTATATTAGACATGTTATTACTATTCTAAAAAAAATTAAAATCATCTGTATACGATAATTATTATCTATATTATACACCACATATCACAACACAATTAATCTTATCCAAGCATAATATAATGTTTACAGAAACGTAATTCTTGACAACAATAATAATCACTTAAAAAAAAACAAACAAACCTTACAATAAAACTAATTAATCTACCTCCATCTGACAAAAATAAATGTTATTAATATACTGAAAATACACAAAAATACTATAACCAACAAAATACATTATTAAATAATTCTTATAAAAAAAGCAATAATGAGTTATATGAACAATCATATATCAAAAAAAATAAAAAAATAATTACATAATAATCAATATAATTAAATCCTCAACTTTGTAATAATAAACATCAAAAAATTAACTTACTGCAAACAAATTCATATTTTTTTACACAATTTAGATTTACAGTTCATAACATTAAAATACACAAATTAAACATGCAACCAAATAATTAAACGTTATATATCTATATAATAATACTTTACAACTGATCACAAACTTATTAATAATTATATATTTTTCAAAAAAAATAAAAATCATGTTAATATCAATAAAGAAATATTAATTACCTTAACAAACACTCAAAAAAAAACAAAACATCAACAATATTATCATGAAAAAAAAAATAAATATAAAAATACTCGATAAACGCATAGGAGAACACTTCACATTCCCACATTATGCTACCACTGGATCTGCTGGTCTAGATTTGTGCGCATGTCTGAACAAACCATTAATAATGTCCCCAAAAATAACTTATTTAATTTCAAGCGGATTAGCAATATATATCAACGATTCAAAATTAGCAGCAATGATTCTGCCAAGATCAGGATTAGGACATAAACACGGTATTGTATTAGGGAATACTATAGGATTAATTGATTCAGATTACCAAGGTCCTATAATGATATCCCTATGGAATAGAAATACGAAAAAATATACAATAAATCCCGGAGAAAGAATAGCTCAATTAATCTTTATCCCAATCAAACAAATAAAACTTAATTTAGTAACCAACTTTAAAAAAAATCAACGAGGTGAAGGAAAATTTGGTCACTCCGGAAAATTTTAAATAATTATTAGTATTCTGTGATATACACGATATTTATAAAATATTTAACAAAAACAATACTACATAACATTTTTATATAATTTCTTAACCGTATCGTATATCAAATACGAGATTTTATTATATAATCTAACCAAGATAATAATTAATAACTTAAATAACAAAAATTACTAACAATATATAAATTTTTTGTTTTATCAAATAAATCAAAATAACTAAAAACACAACAATATCTATTATTAATCACTTATATAATCACGATATTTATATTGTCGCAATATTCTCGATATTTATAAAAACTCTATAAATATTTTCAATTAATATCCATAATAAATAAGGTCATTTTAAAATGGTATATAGTATGACTGCTTTTACAAAGAAACAAATAAATAACACATGGGGGTCTGCCGTTTGGGAAATACGTTCCGTTAATCAACGTTATTTAAATATTAATATTCACCTGCCAGAAGAATTTTATGAATTAAAAAATACTATCCATAACAATATAAAAAAATATATAACCCGTGGAAAAATTGATTGCATATTACAACTCAATATTAACCATTGCGACAATGATACACTAGAGATAAATAACAAATTACTTAGCAATATTATTAATTTAGCAAAAAAAATAAACAAAAACAACGAAAGAGAAATAGATCCTTTCAAACTTCTGTCTTGGCCAGGAATATTAGTGAAACAAAAAAATAACTCAAATAACATTCAATCAGAATTGCTTGAATGTTTCAATGTAACAATAAATGATTTTATACAAATCAGAGCCAAAGAAGGATTTGCAATCAAAGATATGATTACAAAAAGATTATTTACCATAAAAACAAAATTAATTAATATACAACAAGAAATACCTAAGATACTCATTGAAAAACGTAAACAACTATTAAAAAAAATTGAAAATATACAAATTAATTTTGATACAAATAAATTAGAACAAGAACTATTTTATTTTATTCAAAGAATTGATATTGCAGAAGAAATTGACCGATTAAACTTTTATATACAAGAAACACAAAACATTTTATCTAAACATAAACCTATAGGACGTAAATTAGAATTTTTAATACAGGAACTAAATAGGGAAATAAATACTTTAGTATCAAAATCAAACAGCACTACTATTACAATGACAGCAATAGAAATAAAAGTATTAATTGAACAAATACGTGAACAGATTCAAAATATAGAATAACAACATTCTACCATCATAAAATTACGAAATATTAACTATAATAATAATTTAAATTTTTAAATTATTTTTATCAAAACAACTAATAATAAATAAAATAATATTTTTTGACAAAAAAATATTATTTTATTTATTATCTTCTCTAAAATACAGCAAAAAAATGATTAAAAATTAATTATATTTTATTTATTATATAAAAATTATTTTTTTTATTTTATTATTAAATAAATTTAATAAAACATTAATAATAACAAAATATAAAAATTACATTAATACAAACAATTTTTACATATAATCAAACAACATTATAAAAAAATAATAAAAAATATATATATATTTTTTTATTTAAAATATATTTTTTATTACAACATCCTTATTTTAAATTTTATAAAACTTATATAAACTTAGATAATCATATTTTATTTAAAAAACGAACTATCAAAAATAGAATACTGAAGAAATACAAAAAGTATAATTTCTGAAATACTTACTGTAAATATTTAAAAATTTTTATAACCAATATGGAGAACTAAATTATCAACAAAATGCATCTTAATCAAACTTAAACTTTAAAGCTAACACAGATATTATGAAAAAAATTTCTTCATTACTTACAATAATAAAACATATAATTCAATTTTCAATTTATTATCCAGAGATATTAAAAAAATGAATCAATCTACAGATATTTCCAGCATAGTGGAATCTTTATCACGTATTTATCATCACTTAAGAAAAGAAATTAATAACCAACTAATAAACGAAGGTCTATCAATATCAAAAATGAAAATTTTACATCTTATAACTTCTGATAAAACTAGTGCAACAGACATTAAAAATTACATGGGATTTTCATCACGTACAATAGTTACTGTACTTGATATATTAGAAAAAGAAAAAATGTTGAAAAGACAACAAAGCCAAACTGACCGTCGTATTAAATATGTTAATATTACAGAAAAAGGACGCGAAAAACTACAAATTGCTGAAAAAATTCACAAAAACATATTAAACAAAATATTTGAATCTTTATCACAACAACAACTACAAAACTTCAGTGAAATATTTAATATTCTTGAAACTCAAAAGAAATGATATATTATAGTTACATAAAAACTTAAAAATAATACTTAAAATATTTAAAATTCAAAATTAATTATACACAATAAACAAATAATAATGTTACCAACAAATGTTCCTAAAATATAATAGATTGTTTATTTATATATAGTATATAGTATCATTTAATGGTATAATTAAATAGTGAATCAAAATACTTTAATAAAAAGTTCTTTGATTTTTGTTGAACATAGCTATTATTTAATAGCTATGTTCAACAAAAATAACATACATAAAAAAATAAAAAATATTCTTATATGAACAAAGGTATTCTATATATAATTTCTGCTCCAAGCGGCACAGGAAAATCTACTTTAATAAACTCACTAATCCAAAAAAATACATCATTCTTAAATATCCATATGTCAATATCTTACACAACCCGTAACATAAGACCAGGAGAAATAAATGGAAAACATTACTATTTTATCCCAATATCAAATTTTAAAAAAATGATTGAAAAAAAAGTTTTTTTAGAATATACACAAACATTCAACCACTACTATGGTAGTTCCAAACAATCTATTGAATCCGCTTTAAACAATGGAATAAATTTAATATTAAATATTGACTGGAAAGGAGCGCAACAAATTCGCAATACATCGATAAAAACATGCAGTATTTTTCTGTTACCACCTTCAAAAAAAGAACTAGAACGTAGATTACGTAATAGAAATCTAGATAATGAAAAAATGATAATCAAAAGAATTAAATATGCCATGGACGAAGTAAAACACTTAGAAGAATATGATTATTTAATTATTAACGATAATTTTAATTCTGCACTAAATAACTTAAAACACATAATATGTGCTGAAAAACTAAAAATTCTACATAAAAAACCTATAATAATCAATAAACTTATTAACTAAAATCAAAAAAATAAAACAAAAAAAACAAGAATCAATTTTTATTACTTTGTAATGGAGAAAATAAATTTAATGGCACGAATCACTGTACAATACGCAGTAGAAAAAATAGGTAATCGATTTGATTTAGTACTAATCGCCTCACGACGCGCTCGCCAAATACAGCTTGGATTCGAAGAAGCATTAGTACCAGAAGAAAATGATAAACACACTGTAATTGCTTTAAGAGAAATTGAAAAAGGTTTAATAAACAAAATAACTAAAATTTAACTATATACACATCACTAATCAAATAAACAAAACATAACATAAATTATTAAAAACATCACTTTATGTATATAATATATACACCAATAAAAAGCAACCTATATTTTCAACATATCCTTTCTAAAATTCTAATAATCCTCATATATTTAAAATGCATTCAAAATCAATTCAATATAAAATAACAAACAAAATAAAATATACAATAATCCTTATTAACTTTACACTACAACATAACCATAAAATTTATTTCATATCCTTATACCACTATAATCAAAAATTAATACAATAAAAAATTATAAAATATTTAATTTCATAAATTCATGAAACAAATATATATTACTTACAGTAATTTATAACATCCCAACTATATCCACAATGACAAATATTGAAACAATCATAACAATATTCTAAATAAAAATAAATAATATACATCTTAAAACTCTTATCATTCATAAAAAACAATAAAATAAACCTTAACAATTTAAAATTAACTGACACTATAAATAAAAAACAGTATATCACTTATTACTATACTATATTTATCACACAAATAAATAACTGTTTAAAAAAATAAACAATCCTTGATTATTCTTCCTACATTATAAAAATAAAAAAATTAAAAAACACAATATAATTCTAATACCTAATATCACCAGCTACTATGTTATAGATCCATTAAAACAAAAAACAACTATTATTCTCTGTAATGTTCTCAAAATCCAATACATTACAACAACATAAACAATCCAAAATTTCTATAATTAAACACACAGAAAAAAATCTTAAATAAATCTAAAATTACAAAATATTATACCATTTAAACTGAAACTAAAATGTTTATTCTTTAAACGATATTCATTGCAAATCAAACGAACCAAAATCCCGCATATTGATTGAATCACATTAAAGATACGTGAAATAATAGTCAAACCTACAACAAAAACAACAATCATAAATCCACAAAAAAGGATATACACCAACCCTTTTGTTTCATCTATTCATCACAAAATTTACATTCCTTGATATATATTATTATAAATAAAAATAAAATTAAACATAAAAACCATATCATCATGAAACATGCTAATCCCGAACAAAATAAAAATACCATATGTTTTTTTTATAATACCCTTACCAAAAAAAACCAACAAAACACAGATTTATAACTATGCAACACACAGTACAAAACATATATTGAGCAAAACAAAAATTCTTTTGCTAAAATTTATCTTCATGGAAAATAATAATTAAAACACACATTATCACATATTTTATGTAATACAAAAATAACATTAACCTTTTTAACTAATAACTAGCATAAAAAAATATCTCAAACAACATTTTTTTACATCAATAAAACCTAAAACATACAAAAACATTCAATACTATAATAAAAACAACTACTAATTTTCATAAACACCTAATTCCCAAATTTAAAACACCAACAATTTTATCAAATTCTAATCAAATTCACCCTAAAACAATTAAATTACACAAATATCCGATCTACTTTACAATCAAATCATATTAAGATATTTGTTTATCTTATCCTTAAGTTAATCCTCATCTAACTGTTACAACATTACTCACAACAAAATATAAATAAAACAACAAAATAAAATCTATCCTAGATATTCTATTAATTAAAATTTATACTCTTTATCTTAAAAAAATTACTAAACTATCAACTATAAACGCTTACCTAAAATAGTATTAAATCATTTAAATAAAAATCAAAAATCTTTACTTTACAACAAAAAAACACGTATCGATAAAAATATCAATTCTTATATCTCACTTATTGCGTCAAAAAAAAATCAAATTAACAAAATTCAACATCTAAACCCATAAGACTTAAACTATAATATAGTATATAAATATAGAAAAATAACTCATCATATCTAATGATAAATAAAAAAAATAAATCAAATATTTCAATTTAATTTTATGTTAAAAATTTAACCTTAATGCAACTGACCCCAATTCTTTCCAATACTAACTTTAACTCTTAATGGAACACTTAACAAAAAACACGTCTCCATAAGATTTTTAATATAAATAACAGCATGCTCCATCACATCACACCGTATTTCAAATACCAATTCATCATGTATTTGCATAATCATACGTATAGGTAATAATTCTTTTTGCACCCAGCTATCAACAGCAATCATAGCCCTTTTAATAATATCAGCTGCTGTACCCTGCATAGGAGCATTAATAGCTTTTCTTCCAGCATTTTTCTTATATTTATCATTTCCTGAATAAATATTTGAAATATATAATTTTCTTCCTTCTATAGTAGTAACATACCCATTAAGATTAGCTTGAGTACAGATATATTGCATATATTCTTTTACACCAGAATAACGTTTAAAATAAAGATCAATATAATATTGGGCTTGAACACATGTTACAGATAATTGCTTTGCTAAACCAAAAGCAGTCATTCCATACAATAAACCAAAATTTATTGTTTTCGCATAACGACGTTGCTTTACAGTAACTTTTTCTAAAGGAGTAGCAAATATTTCCGATGCAGTAATACAATGCACATCCTGATCAGAAAGAAAAATATCTGTTAATACTTTATCTTTAGACAAATGAGCCATAATACGTAATTCAATTTGAGAATAATCAATTGATACTATCAAAAAATTAGTAGGAGCAATAAATGATTGACGAATACGCCGTCCATCATCGCTTCGAACTGGAATATTTTGTAAATTAGGATTACTTGATGCAAGTCGTCCAGTAACTGTCATTGTTTGATTATAAGAAGTATGTATACGTTTAGACTGTTGATGAATCATTAACGGTAATTTTTTAGTATAAGTAGATCTTAATTTTACTAAATTACGATATTCTAAAACAATTTTAGATATCGGATATCTTGAAGATAATTCACTCAAAACTTCCTCATTAGTGGATGGATGACCTTTAGGAGTTTTTCTTAAAACTGGTATTTTTTGTTTATCATATAAAATTTTTTGCAACTGCTTTGTAGACGATAAATTAAATGACTCATTAACTAATGAATGAGCTGTAAGTTCTAATTTAGAAATACGAGTCATTAATTCTAAAGAATAAATATCAAGAATATCTTTATCGATTAAAACACCAGTACATTCCATGCGTGATAACACAGGAATTAAAGGCATCTCTATTTCTTTAAATATTTTTTTTAAACTTAACTCTTGTGCAATTTTAGGCCACAATTTACAATGAATTTGTAATATTACATCAGCTCTCTGAGCCAAAGCTAAATATTCTTCTTCACTGAGAACACTACTTAACAATATTTTACTATATTTTTTTTCTTTAAAATTTTTCTTAAAATAAAGAATATCTTTAATTAAATTTTGATCAACAACATTTACTAAACCATTAATACTAGAAAAATTATATAATAAATACATCTCAACTATAATATCAAAAATCTTAACATATAAATTGATATTATATCGTTTTAATATACTACAATCAATTTTTAAATCCTGACCAATTTTACTTATACTAGGATCTTCAAATATAGACTGCAACGACTTAAAAATTTGTATACGATCCAATTCATATACATTATTATTAATATTAGTATAATTATCTAATATAGGTAAATACGCGACTTCTCCTAAATTTACTGATAAACACATTCCTACCAAATTAGCTGTTAAAATATCTGCATTATCTATTTTAATATCAAATGAAAAAAACTTTGTACTACGAATATCAATAATTAACTGATTAAATAATCGCATATTATAAATTATTTGACACTTGTTCTTAGATAATAACTGTTGATCTTTATTTAAAGAACTTATAACAGCAATATTCGGTACAAATAAAGGTGATGTAATAGCATTTTTACATCCAACCAACCATTTATTATTTTGAATATCCTTCAACCAACGATTAAATTCATAACGTTGAAACAATGATATTAAAATTTCTATATTAGGTTTAAATAACGATAATTGACGATAATGATTAATGCCCACCGAAATATCAGTTTTAATAGATGCTAATTTGTATGAAAGAAACGCCATTTCCTGATGATTCTTTAAATTAATTGCTATACTTTTAGCACCACGCAATGATAAACTAGATATCATATTTAAACGACGGTATATCATTTCTAAACTACCAAAAATATGTAATAGAGTACAAGCCGTTTTTTTACCTATAGTAGGTACACCAGGGATATTATCCGACAGATCCCCTACTAAAGATAAATAATCTACAATAAATTTAGGATACACACCAAATTTTAATCGTACGGCTTCTGAATTTAAGAGAATATTTGATGAAAAATTAACTAAATTAATTCTAGTTGAAACCAATTGAGCCATATCTTTATCATTACTACTAATTACTACATCTCTTCCAAGATTGGCAAAAAATAATGCTAAAGTACCTATAATATCATCACCTTCTACATTAGGAATACTGATCAATGGTATACCCATGGCTGTAATTAATTTACATAATGGTTGAACTTGAAGACATAAATCTATTGGCATACTAGGTCTGTGAATTTTATATTTTTCAAATAATAATTTACGAAAAGTTTGTCCATAACTGTCAAATACTACCACCATATAGTTTGGCTTATATGAAACCAATACTTTTTTTAACATATTCAATACACCATATATAACCCATGTTGGTTCTCTATTAGTATTGGTTAAAGCAGGATAAGCATGGTAAGCTCGATAAAGATACGATGATCCATCTATAATAATCAATAATTTTTCATTATTAAACATGATAACTATGAATAATTTACAAAATTATTTCAATATACAATAACACAAGCCAAATAACAAAAAAAATTCACAACAAATAAACTATTTTATTTGCTGAATCTTTAAATTATAATTAACAATAATTATTATATAATAATTCAATTATAACTAAATTAAATTAACATAAAACATTTTTAAAAAACAAAATAAAAAATAAATATATTTCATGAGTGATAGATAAATAAAATAATACAATATTTACACATTTTTTTATATTTAAATATCATTCACTATAAAACTTATATAATTTTATGGAACATAAAGACAATAATTATAAATCCATTAAATGATATTATCAAAACTATATAAATATCATATATTTATTTAATAATATTTTTTTAAAAATTACGAACAATTAACTACTACTGCGCGATCAATAAGCCAATTAATTCAATAAATTGTTTAATATATATATCTATTGATGAAGTATCCAAAGCATCATGTTTTATCATATACTTACCATTAATAAATATTGATGGTACACCACGCAATTGAAAATCAGACGCTGCCTGTTGTTGTGTTAATATTAAATTTTGTACTGAACAACTATTCCAAAATAAATCAAACTCTTTAGAACTTACACCAGATTTTAAAAAAACAGTACGTATATCCTCAACAGACTTAATAGATCGTTCTCTATGTAAAGCTTCAAACATTAATTGATTAACTTTATCTTCTATTCCTAATACTATAGCCATTGCCCACGCATGAGTCAATTGCTGACCTATTTGACCTAAAAAATCTACATGGTATCTAACAATTTTAATATTATCTGGTAAAAATTTTTTTATACTACTAAATATATGATAAACTTCTTCAAACTGATAACAATGAGGACAATAAAAAGAAAAAAACTCTAATATTTGAGGTGCATTATCAACCGGTCTATTAAGTTTTGTATATTGTTGTCCCTCATGTATAATCATTGAAAATATACTAGATGACCAAATAACACCTAAGATAAATGATAATATTTTTCTTTTCATCATATAAAACACCTATACATCAACACACAACTATTACAATTGATGGAATTTTATTTTATAAAAAACATAAAATAAAACTAATAAACAATCCATGCATTGTATTATTTTATAAAAATATTTTTATTATTTATTAAAATATAAAAAAACAATACATTACCAAGTATCAAAGATCGCATTTACACAAATTTAAGAATAAATAAATTCACATAATTAATTTTATCAACAATTTATTATTATATCTAATCAATAAATAATTAAATATACCAAATTACTTTATTGTATCTTTATAACAAAAAAAATATTTCAAATAATACTAATAAATTTAAACAATACATAATAAGTACAAATCTCTACTTATGAAAAATTTTTTAAAAATTATCATAACTAAATAAACATGACATAAACTAATATAATAATATTTATTAATACACATTTACCTATTCAACTATTATTTTATAATTGCTAATATATCCCAAATTTTGTCAATATAAACACGCACATTATTATCCATCTCGATTGGAATGCCCCATTCGCGTTGAGTTTCACCTGGCCATTTATTCGTTGCATCCATTCCTAATTTAGAACCTAAACCAGAAATAGGAGAAGCAAAATCAAGATAATCAATAGGCGTATTTTTAATAATAACAATATCTCGGTACGGGTCTATACGTGTACTAATTGCCCATATCACATCCTTCCAATTACGAATATTAATATCATCATCACATACAATAATAAATTTAATATACATAAATTGATGCAAAAACGACCAAATACCCAACATTATCTGTTTAGCATGACCCAAATAATGTTTTTGTATTGCTACTAATGCAATTCTATAAGAACATCCTTCCGGAGGCAAATAAAAATCTATAATTTCAGGAAATTTTTTTTGCAAAATAGGTATAAAAATTTCATTCATTACCATAGCAATCATAGAAGGTTCGTCTGGAGGTCTTCCAGTATAAGTAGAATGATAAATAGCATTACGTCTGTGAGTAAGATGAGTAACAGTAAATACAGGAAAAACATCAGTTGTGTTATAATAACCAGTATGATCACCAAAAGGACCTTCTGTTGAAGTATTATCTTTTTCAAGATAACCTTCTAATATAATTTCAGAATTAGCCGGAACATCTAAATCACATGAAATACATTTTATTACTTCAGTTTTATAACCTCGAAACAACCCTGACAAAGCATATTCTGATAAAATATTGGGAATAGGCACTACCGCAGCTAAAATAGTTGCGGGATCTGCGCCTAAAGATACTGCTATAGGAAATTTTTTATTGGGATAGCATTGAATCCATTCTTTAAAATCTAACGCTCCTCCTCTATTAGGTAACCATCGCATAACTAGTTTATTTTTGGCTAAAACTTGCTGACGATAAATACCAATATTTTGTCTTTGTTTATTTGGACCACGAGTTATGGTTAGACCCCAAGTAATCACTGGAGATACGTCTCGAGGCCAACAATGCATAATTGGGAGAGAACTTAAATCTACATTTTGATCTTGATAGATTTCTTCTTGACAAGGAGCTGCATTCAAACGCTTTACTCCCATATGAAAAATATGACGAAACTTAGGAATTTTATCTAACAAATCACGTAGTCCTTGAGGTGGCTCAGGTTCTTTAAGAAACGATAATAACTTTCCTATATCACGCAAATATGTAATATTATTATGATAACCCATTCCAAGCATTATTCTATTAATACTACCAAATAAATTACATAATACAGGCATAAAATAACCCTTGGGACGTTTAAACAATAATGCAGGTCCTTTAATTTTTAAAGTACGACTAGCAATTTCTGTCATTTCCAAACAAGGATCAATTAATAAATTGATTATTTTTAAATCACTAGACTTTTCTAAAATTAATAAAAAATCTCGTAAACTATTATTATTAGTCATTAATATTTTATAAAAATATTCAAAAAAATAAATGTATTCCATTAATAATATTAATATATTATATAATACTCGAAATTACTAAATAAAATAAAACAATATCGGATCGCTATATAATAATATATTTTAATATATTAATTAAATTAAAAACATTTTCTAAGACACTGTCAATATTCATCACAATATTTTTGTGATGGCTGATAATATATTTTATCAAAAAATCATATAATTTTTTTCCAACCAAATATCCAACTTATTAATCCAATTAATATAAAACAAAAATTTAACATCTTCATATTTTGAACTAATAAAAAAACACCAATAAAAATTAAGAAAAACCCAATACCTAATAAAAACCATACTTTTCTCTGCTTAACACGATGAATATTTAATTCAACTGTTAAATGATCTATTGTTTGATGTAAAATTCTATAATTGCTTAAAATATCATATATTAATCCAGGAATTTCTGGGATTTTTTCAATCCAATAAGGAGCTTTTGTTTTTAAAGTACGTAAAAAAAATGATATACTCGTCTGTTCCTTGAGCCACTTTTCTAAAAAAGGCTTAACTGTTTTCCATAAATCTAATTTAGGATATAACTGCCGTACCATTCCTTCAACATATAATAATGATTTTTGTAACAATACTAGTTGTGGTTGTACCTCCATATTAAAATGTCGAGCTGTACTAAATAAATTCAACAAAACATTACTAAATGAAATATTTTCTAAAGTCCTTTCAAATAAAGGCTCGAATACCGTACGAATAGCACCTTCAAAATCTCCAATATCAGTAGACGGAGGTGTCCAACCTGAAGAAACATGTAATTCTGCAACTTTTCTATAATCTCGGTTTAAAAAAGCAATAAAATTTGCAGCTAAATAATATTTATCTTCTTTACTTAAAGAACCTACAATACCAAAATCAATACTAATATATTTAGGATTACTTGGATTTTCACAATTCACAAAAATATTCCCAGGATGCATGTCTCCATGAAAAAAACTATCACGAAATATTTGAATAAAAAAAATTTGTAAACCACGCTCTGCTAATAACTTCATATCAGTACCCTGTCTTTGTAATGAAACCAAATTATTAACAGATACTCCATTTATACGCTCCATAACCATCATATTTTTATTGCAATAATCAGGATAAACTTTAGGTATATATAATATAGAACTATTTTTAAAATTACGTCGAAATTGAATAGTATTAGACATTTCACGAAGCAAATTTAATTCATTATAAATAATTTTTTCATATTCTACTACAACTTCCACAGATCGTAATTTATTACCATGTAAAAAAAACTTAGGAATTAACTTAGCTAATCTATACATTAATCTTATATCAGCTTTAATTATTGGTAAAATATCTGGACGAATAATTTTGATAATAACCTCTTCACCGTTTTTTTTTAATTTAGCACTATGCACTTGAGAAATAGAAGCTGAAGCTAAAGGCTGTTCTTGAAAATCATCGAACCATATTTCCAATGGTTGACCCATAATTTGTTCGATATATGTTCGCATGAGTATACCATTACAAGGTTTAACTTGATCCTGTAAAATAGCTAATTGATCAGCAATAAGTGACGGAAAAATATCTCGACGAGTAGAAAGCATTTGACCAAACTTAATCCATACAGGACCAAGTTCTTGTAATGCTAAACGCAAACGTTCACCAAACAATAATCTTTTGCGTTTATTAGATATTAAAAATAACAATTTACACCATATTCGTAATGGTAAAATTAATTTATCTGTGGGAATATACTCAATCAAACCATAATTAAACATTACGCGAATAATAAAATATAAACGGTAACATTCATTAACAATCATTTACATCACTCCTACATATCTGCCTACATATTTATGGCAGCATCCTTCTCAAAAGAATATATTTCTTACACAAGATCTTATTTTTAAAAATGATTGCATGCAATTATTAACTACTTACCTATATAACCTAATATGTAACTAAATAAAAAACATATATAATAAAATTATGTATAAATAAAATTCTTTTTTGTCATGTTATGTGAAATGCATGATGCCATTACTATTAATTTCTAATGTTAATGTTTTTATAAACAACATAATTAATTTTAAAATAATAATGCAACCCAAGTTATTTTATTAAAAATGTGATATAAATTATATTTTATAATATATTTATCATGTTTTATTTTTTATATAAAATATTTTATATCTAAACTATTCTGCACACTAACATTAACCTACCTTGACATATTAATGATATCAATTAATTTTTTACAAAATTTAAAAATTATCTATAAAATGATAACAATTAATGTTTTAATTGTTATACCTACCAATTACAATTTATAACCATAATGTACAGCTACAATACCACCAGTCATATTAAAATATTTAATTTTACTAAAACCATTCTTTTTCATCATATTTTTTAACATATCTTGATCAGGATGTATGCGTATTGATTCAACTAAATAACGATAACTATATTCATCATTAACAATCAACTTACCAAGTTTAGGTAAAATATAAAAAGAATAAAAATTATATAATTTATTCAATAAAATATATAACGGTTTAGAAAATTCTAAAATCAATAACTTACCTCCATACTTTAATACCCGATGCATTGAACGTAATGCCTGTTCTTTTTCAGTAATATTACGTAAACCAAAAGAAATAACAACACAATCAAACACTTCATCCTTAAAAGGTAACATCTCAGCATTACTTTGTACATAATATATATTACTAAGTAATCCCAAATTACGTAATTTTCTGCGTCCCTCCTGCAACATATAATTATTATTATCTGCTAAAACAACCATACCTTGTGTACCTACCAAATTAACAAACTTTACAGTTAAATCACCTGTACCTCCAGCAACATCTAAAACCTTATGACCATAACTTACTCCACTATATTTTATTAACATACATTTCCAAATCCGATGAATGCCAAAAGACATCAGATCATTCATAAAATCATATTTTGTAGATACGGAACGAAAAACATTAAATACCATGGAAGATTTTTTATTTCTTTCTACAAAATTATAACCAAAATCTACAAAATCATTATTATCTTTTATATTCATATTATTAAATTTAATCAATTAAAATATGTATTACATTATAAAAATGTAATTGTTAAATTTATTTTTGCAAAAAAAAATAAATTTATATTTTCATCTTCCTACAAAATATTACACAAAATCATTATAATGTTTCTTGTTTTGTTAATTTGGTTTAGTAACTATATCTACGTTATCTAAAGTATCTAATTTAACCATATCTTCTTTTTTAGTAAAAATAGAATGTTTTACTTCTACACCAAGAATACGAAAATCTTCCGCTTGACTAACAATATTAGCATTACCTTCAAATAATTTTTTCTTTGCTAACTGATAATGTATTTGCACTTTATCCAAAGTTTGACCTAATTTATTAAAATCATCAACAAATAAACGTATTTTATCATATAAACGTGCCGCCCTTTTTGCTATTTTTTGAACATTACGATTTTGATATTCATAACGCCACAAATTATTAATCGTTCGTAATGCTACTAATAATGTGCTAGGACTAACTAACATAATATTACGAGATATTGCTTCATTAATTAATTCTGGATGTTCATTTATTGCAATTATAAAAGCAGGTTCAATGGGTATAAAAAGCAATATATAATCAAGTGTTCGTATATTGGCTGCTTGTTGATAATTTTTCTTGCTTAATAATTTAATATGAGAACGTAAAGAACTAATATGGTCAGTAAAAGCTGCCTGACGTTCTAGTTCATCACTGCTGTTAAAATATCGTTCATAAGCTAATAATGACATTTTTGAATCAATAATAATATCTTTATTCTGAGGTAAATGAACTATAACATCAGGTTGCAATTTATGACCATCTTCCTGTTGAAGATGCACTTGAGTATGAAATTCATACCCTTCTCTCATCCCAGAAGATTCTAACACTCTACTTAAAACCAATTCCCCCCAGCCTCCTTGGATTTTATTATTACCTTTTAAAGCTTGAGTTAAGTTAACTGTTTCTTGTACCATTGTCATACTTACATTTTGTAAATTATGTATTTCATGAGACAATGTACATATAGTACGTTCTTCTTGGGAAAAATTTTCATGTATTTGTCGATAAAAATTATCAATTTGCTCACGCAAAGGAATTAATAATTTACTAATACTCAATGTATTTTGCTTATCAATTTTATAACTACTACATTCAAAAATACGGTTTGCCAAATTTTCAAACTGTACAACAAACTTTTGTTCAGTAGCGACTAACAATTTTTGTTTTTCTTCCGATGCTAATTTTATATCTTCCAAACGTATAGCTGCCGCTTTAAGTTCAATTGCTTGACAATTATTTATATCACGCTGAATTTTTAACTCATGGTGAAGATCATCACATTTTTGACGAAAAGGCGTTAAAAATAATACTTGTTCTTCAACAAGAACTAATTTACTTTGCAACTCAGAAAATATTTTTTCTTTATGTTTAAACTCTTTTTCCATTTGACGATATAAATTAATTTCACGTTTAAAATTTCGTATTGTCATTTTTAAAATTTGTTCATGATTAATATATTTATTTTCCTTTGTTATAAAATCTTTTTTTTTTATAAAATTAACACTTATCCAACTTGTTAATATACTAAAAAATATTAAAATAAATATAAAAAAAACAAAAATCCAGTTTTCCAAATAGTTCACATAATCCTCCTGGAGTACCATAATACCTGAACATAATAGATAAACTTATAATAACTTAAATATATATAACAACAATACAAAATATGACAGACATCTTGTGTAAATAACATAACAAAGTAATTAAAAACAAATAAAATACAGAATATAAAACTTTAATTTAAATTAACCAAAACATATCAACAAACATGAAAAATATTACTTATAATAAATGCACAAAAATAAATTATTTTAATTAAAAATCTCATTAATAATTATCAACAATACTTTAATTGCCATAATTTTAAATTTTTATCTCAATAAATTTTTTTAATAATTGACAAATATTACATTTTATTTTGATTGATATATTTTATTATAATATTACATAAATAATAACGTACCTAACTTACATTTATTCATTTAAACAATATAACAAAATAATAACCATATTACTCAAAATACAACAACTTATCTTTATAATTTTAAATTATATTGTAACCCCACAACAATACAAAAAAAATACTGTAACCTTTATGCATATAACAATATAAATAATAATGTTACACGACAAAAATACAGAAAATCTTTAACTAACGACTATGGTATATCTGAATAACATAAATATTGATATACACAGTTATTAATAGATACTTTAATTGTAATCTATGTTATTACATAATATAATTGATATAATATACCGTGCAGTTAATAATAATGATTATTTATAGCTAATGGATGTTAATTTAATTCACTATATAAAATAAACAAAAACACAACAAACCCCATTTAATGTTAATTACCATTAAGTGAAATAAAATTTTTATCTTATTAACATATATTACAGAACTTACTCATATCATACATAATAACGTCAAACATTTCAAAATATCAAAACAAAATCTATAATGTATCATTTACTGCATTTAAACTGAAAATAAAAATTTACATATATACTAAAATAACGATTCAAATAAAACACGTCAACATATATTTTGGTGATTGTAAAATCAAATTAATACAATCTTACTTTGTAAGATATTAATATTTTTTTATAAAGGATCCACGAATTTTTTTTGCAGCTAAAACCATATTCCGTAATGATTCCCGTACTTCTAGCCATGACCTGGTTTTTAATCCACAATCAGGATTAACCCACAAACGTTCTATTGAAATATAATTTAACATCTTATGAAGCCGATGAATAAAACATTCTTCACTTGGCACATGTGGTGAATGAATATCATATATACCTGGACCAATTTCATTAAAATAATCAGATTTTTTAAACACTTCTAGCAATTCCATATTAGAACGAGAAGATTCAATAGTAATAACATCTACATCTAATGCAACAATAGCATCTATAATATCATTAAATTTAGAATAACACATATGAGTATGAATTTGAGTTTCATCTTTCACTCCAGAAATACAAATTCTAAAAACCTTTGTAGCCCAACTTAAATATTCTGACCAACATGACTTCTTCAATGGTAAACCTTCACGTAAAGCCGGTTCATCAATTTGAATAATACTAATACCGCAGTTTTCCAAATCACTTACTTCGTCTCGTATAGCTAAAGATATTTGTAAAGCTATATTTTTACGACTAACATCTTCGCGAACAAAAGACCAATGTAAAATAGTAATTGGACCTGTTAATATACCTTTAACAGGTTTATTAGTGATTGATTGAGCATAACTTATCCATTTAACAATCATACACTCGTTATTTTTACGACTTATGTCTCCAATGATTATAGGTGGTTTCACACATCGTGATCCATAACTTTGAACCCATCCATTCTGAGTGAAAACAAAACCACTTAAACGTTCAGCAAAATACTCTACCATATCATTACGCTCTATTTCACCATGTACTAACACATCCAAATCTAAATTTTCTTGTTCAATAACAGCTTCTTTAATATATTGTTTAATATTAGATTCATACTGAATAATATCCATATTCCCGGATTTAAAATCTAAACGTATTTTTCTAATACCTTCTGTTTGAGGTAACGAACCAATAGTTGTAGTAGGTAAAATAGGTAATTTTAAATATTTCTGCTGAATTTTACTACGAATTTTATAAGAACTCCTTTGAGAACAAAATTCCACAGCAATCATTTTTTCTAAACGTTTTGCCAAACATTTATCATGTACAAAATGAGAATTCAACTGCAAATCATTTAATGATGAATAATGCTTAAGAATATCTTGAAATTCAATATTATCAATTTTATTTAAAGCAGTACACAACATAGCTAATTCCATACATTTTTGTACCGAAAAAGAAAAACAATTTTTTATCTTCTCATCCAAATTATTTTCTGTACATAAATCTACTGGACTATGTAATAAAGAACAAGATGATCCTAGCCAAATGATGCGGTCTTTTACTAATACAGATAATTTTTTAAAACAACTATATAAATCTGAACGCCAAATATTACGACCATTAATAATTCCTGCAGATAAAAGCCAACATGACGGTATTTTTTTATTAACTAAATCTAAATTACTACCTTTTATGGTGCAATCAACATGTACGCCCTGTACTGGCAACTCTCGAATAACATTAATTTGATGATCAATTGTATCAAAATAAGTAGTTAGTAATATTTGTACCTGATCTTTTAATTCAAAATATGCATT
The DNA here is from genome assembly GCF_000973545.1 of Blochmannia endosymbiont of Camponotus (Colobopsis) obliquus. GTDB lineage: Bacteria > Pseudomonadota > Gammaproteobacteria > Enterobacterales > Enterobacteriaceae > Blochmanniella. The sequence goes on from NZ_CP010049.1 coordinate 764,409, forward strand.
ATAAAACGCTTCTTGCCATTCATTCGATAATTCTAATACAAGTATAGGTTCATCAATTTGGACCCAAGTTATACCTTTATCAGCCAATTTTTTTAGTATCTCTCTATACACAGATAATAAAGATTTTAATAATGATAACTTATTAAACTTTTTACCTTGCACTTTACCTAACCATAAATAAGTAAGTGGCCCAAGTAATATCGGTTTAATCTTATAGCCTAGTGCTAAAGCTTCATCTACTTCATCTAATAATTGTATCCATTTTAATTTAAATTGTTGATTGTAAGTTAATTCTGGAACGATATAATGATAGTTAGTATTAAACCATTTAGTCATATCTGATGCAGGTATTGATTTTCCATCTTGATTACAACCTCGAGCAATACGAAATAACATATTGAAATCAATATTATCGTCTTCTTGACACAAACGATGTCTAACTGGAATATTATTTACCATTAGACTAGTAGTTAAAACATGATCGTACCAAGCAAAATCACCGACTGATAATAAATCTATACCAGTATCTTGTTGTTGTTGCCAATGACGTTCTCTCAATTGACGACCAACAGCAAATAATTTTTGTTCATTTAATTTTCCTGTCCAATAACTCTCCAATGCCTTTTTTAATTCACGATGAAGACCTATACGTGGAAACCCAAGTATATGACTTAAAATTGCCATTATTTGTTGCTCCAAAAAAAAGTAAAAAGTCTAAATATGTATATAATTACATAATAATTAATTATTATCATTATTCGTAATTTTGTACATAAAAACAAAAGTTAATTAAACTTGTTTTTAAATTACAAAACAAGAGATTTTTTTGAGATAAGCTTATATACATTATTAATATTACCATCACAAAATCATCTCACAAAAAATCATTCCAAACAATTTTTTGCATTAACATATAATCATCCTACAATCCACACAACAGAAATTAAATTTAAAATAATTGTTATTTCCAATAACAATTAAAATAAATTTTAAAAAATAAATCAAAAAGAGTTATTTACTCATATACAATATTAACTAGTTTCAATAATAAAACGCATTTTTTTTAGTGCATTTTTTTCTAATTGACGTACTCTTTCAGCTGAAATACTAAATTTATTAGCTAATTCTTGCAATGTGCTCTTATTATCCACGTCTAACCAACGAGAACAAATGATACATTTACTACGTTCATCTAAACTTTCTAAAGCACAATGCAGCTTATCAGAAACATAACCACCCCACCAATCATCTTCGCCAGAAAGATCACTATTTACTTTATCCTGCAAATATAAAACAGGTGGCATAAATGTGCCCTCTCGATATTCATCATCTACTGACTGTTCAAAAGCCATATCTTGAGCAGTCATCCGAGATTCCATCTCACGCACATCTCTGCTACTCACTTGAAGTTCTTTTGCAACCATTTCTACTTCTCTTTGATTAAACCATCCAAATCGTTGTTTTGTTTTTCGTAAATTAAAAAATAATTTACGTTGCGCTTTTGTAGTAGCTACCTTAACAATACGCCAATTCTTTAAAACATATTCGTGTATTTCAGCTTTTATCCAATGCACTGCAAATGAAACTAGACGAACATCTAACTCTGGATTAAAACGACGCACTGCCTTCATCAAACCGATATTACCTTCTTGAACCAAATCAGCTTGAGGTAATCCATATCCAGAATAATTTCGAGCAACATTTACGACAAATCGTAAATGAGATAAAATAAGTTGCTTAGCAGCCAATAAATCACCATGATAATGCAATCGTTTAGCTAATTCTCGTTCTTCTTCTGCTGTTAACATAGAGTAAGTATTTACAGTTCTAATATAAGCTTCTAAATTCCCCTGAGAAACTAAAGATAAACTTTGCATATCTTTAACCATGTCTGCCCTTATATAAAGTGATACATATAGACAACAAAATCATAATTTAACAAATGTCTTTTTTAAAAAAATGAAATGAAATATTAAAGAAATCTGATCTACAAAATTATCTAACTAATAAAATAACTTACATTTGTCAAATAAAATAAAATCTTGACATGATAACTTAACACTTCGTTTGAAGGATAACAAAAACATTGACATAAATCAATATAAAATAGCAAATAATTACACAATCAAAAAATATAATACATTAATATAATTAGTATTTAAATTTACCTCTAAAGCATGGGTATAATTACACTCATAATTACGGTTGCTGTAAACATATATTAAGCAAAAAAATTACTTGATTGTTCTTTTTATTAAATAACTCAAAACGTAATCAAATTTTACACTAATTATATAAAACACCTTAATACTAATTCAGTATTTACTACTAAATGTTAAATAAAATTAGTAAAACAAAAATCACAACAAAGTAACGTGTACTCATTATAGCAGAATACTTACCCTATTGTGATAAGTACTATGCATATAGTAATAATACAACACCATGAACATTTTGGTATTTTTTGATAATAATTAAAAACGCTAAAAATTATCTTTAGAAAAAAGAGCTTCAACAAAATGTTGAACATTAAACTCCTGCAAATCCTCTATACCCTCTCCTATACCTATATAACGAATAGGTATTTTAAATTTATTAGCAATACTAAAAATTACTCCACCTTTAGCAGTACCATCCAATTTAGTGATAATAATTCCAGTAATTCCAATAAATTTATGAAATTCAGTAACTTGATATATAGAATTCTGACCAATACTAGCATCAATAATTAATATAATTTCATGTGGAGCTTCAGGATCTATTTTCTTCATAGTTTTAATATTTTTTTTCAACTCTTTTATTAAATAGGATTTATTTTGTAATCTGCCCGCGGTATCTATAATTAAAACATCAATTTGACGTGATTTTGCTGCTTGAATGGAATCAAAAATAACAGCAGAAGTATCAGCACCTGCTTGTTGTGCAATTACTGTAACTTGATTATATAACCCCCACATTTGTAATTGTTCTATTGCAGCAGCACGAAAGGTATCACCTGCTGACAACATAACTTTTTTTCCTTCTAGTTTATATCTATAAGATAATTTACCGATTGTAGTAGTTTTGCCGACCCCATTTACACCTACAACTAAAATAACAAATGGTGATTTATTTTTTAAAACTAAAGGTTTATTGACTTTAAATAAAATTGATGTCATTTCTTGACGTAATTTTTCATATAAAAACTTTGCGTTATTTTCTTTAAAATCTATAGTATAATTCTGTAAAGTAGCAATAATCTTACGTGTAGTGTCAACTCCTACGTCTGCCATAATTAATTGCTCTTCTATATATTTTAATAAATATACATCATTTTTTTTATTTTTAAACAATTTAACAATTTCGTTATTTAACTTATGACGAGTTTTTATCAAACTATTTCTTAATCTATTCAATAAACTTTCACATTTTAATCGTATTGTTTGATTTTCATAATAATAAAAAAAGTTATAAAAATGAAAATTTTTCATGTCATATACATCCTTAAACTTAATAATCAACGAATAAAAACTCGTTGCAATAATTAATATAAATCAAGCAAAATAAAAACACATTACTCACCAATTTGTATATAATAACAAAATACATCTAATCCAATCGTATAAACCTATTAATCACGGCAATCCTAATCTACATAAATACATTTATTTCATAATAAAAAAAGACAAAACTTTTAGCGTTGTTTCTTTTATACTAATTAATCATTGACATTATACAGAACAATATACATTAAATATAAATACAAGAGAATCTGAGTTAACAACGCAACACGTATCGCTTTACAAGATAAACAATCGTACTTATGGTAGATATTTCAAGGGTCAAATTATACATGATACTCTTCAAATAATAAAAAACAAAAAAAAAGTTATATTTTGTGTAAAAGATATGTATAAAAAACATAAAAAAAAAATAAAAAATTTTCAAAACCTCCGTATTATCGGAGGTAAATGGCGGAGACGAAAATTACCTACAATGTATCACTCTTGTTTACGACCTACCACCAATAAAGCCAAAGAAATGTTATTCAATTGGTTAATTCCAGTAATTTCAGGTTCACATTGTTTAGACGGTTTTGCTGGTAGCGGATCTTTAGGTATAGAAGCTTTATCACGTCAAGCATCTAAAGTTACTTTTATAGAAAAAAATTATAAAAGCAGTGTTAATTTAAATAAAATTATAGATATATTTGATCCTAATAATAATGATATAAAAGTAATTAATGTCGATTTACACAAATGGTTGAAAAAATCTAATGAAATTTACAATATTGTATTTTTAGACCCACCATTTCGAAAAGATCTAATACATACAACAATTGAATTACTAGTACAATATAATCATTTAATTCATAACTCCTGGGTATATATAGAAACTGAAAAAACCAACAAACTTTACTTTTCAGAAAAATACTGGAAATTATATCGAAACAAAACAATTGGTAACTCTATGCATCAACTTTTTACATTCAATTCACTCGAAACTTAAGATAAAATAAAAACAATCATCGAATATAATAAAAATCATAAATGATACAAATCATAATTTTCACTTAATTCAGAATAAGCTATTTTACACACTGATTATATTAAGATCTGCTACTTAACTGTTTAAAAACGACGTTGACCATACAGTGTTATATACATGTTAAGTACAGTAATACTTTCACATAAACAACTTTAAAAATTCGATAATATATTTAATTGTGCTTATACGTCTTCACTTAGTAATGGAATATCCGCTTAATTTTTTAATAAATAAAAATTTTTACAATATCTAAATGTTCTAGATAAAACTAAACCCATAATAATTAATGAACCTAATATAAAAAACAGCTTAAATTAATGTCACCAAACTTTATAACAATTAATTAATACATTGTGATAAAGCCACCATGATAAGTAATTCTTGCGTTCACTTTTAATTTAGACAAAATGTTATTAACACATTTTTTTCTCATTTAACATACCATTGATCAAAAATAAATACAACAAAATTACACTTTAGGTACAAATTTTATGTTCATGTAATGCAAGTAACGTTTCCAAATTCATATAGAATAATTAGTTGTAATAAAATTACAATCAATAGATCTTTTGCTCTTTAAGTTCTGTAAATACTAGTAGTACAGTCATCGTTAATATATACTACCTATTTCTTTAAATTATTAAAGAGTAACAACTCAGTTTAAGCAATAAAAATTAGCAAACAATTCTATATGATGATTTCACTTGATATCAAATTACGACTGATTACTAAAAAATAAAATTATGCGAAATAAATGTTATCCCTTGATGTACAAATTAATAAAAAGCATATTGATCATTAATACCTAGTTCTCTTATATTATTATCAGTACTATTTCAATATAAAATAAAATTTTCATTACTATCTGCATTTTTTTGTTCATCAGATGCCATATTAATTTACTGCAAAAATATGACAGAAAACTTTATATATACTGATTACACACCAAAACAATTTCAGTGTATATTTCAAAAAAAACATTTCCTCATATACCCAATTATTAAAAACTAAAAGTACCGGCAAATTGTATTTAAACTTAAAATCAATGAAATAACTATAATGAAAACATTCTTCAACTCATTTTACCGTAACATAGCAACATATTTTTCCAAAAAATTTCTAATCTTTTTACTACATACACTATTGAAATAAAATATAAAAACGTCTAGTAATATGTTCTTTATTTTGTCATCAAATTAATTGCGAAAATCATTTACGAACATTATAAACATTACCCTTTATACTGTTCAATAGAAAAACTTTTTAAAGTAATTAAAATATTACATTTCTTAAATTCATTTTCTTATCTATTTTATAAAATACACATCACCAATATCAACAATAAATATATTTTAAAAATAATTTTTATAAACCTATCGGGCTTCCATAACTATACGATAATCAACAATTAAAATCATCACATGCCAACATTAACCATATTAATGATTTTCTTATTATTATATTCTTGTCATAATTTCAATTATGAATTAAGAATAAAACTTCTTCATCTTATCAAATATTACATTTATGTAAGTATTGTATTAACATTATGTACTACAAAAAAAGATTGCTTCTATTATACAATGCAATGCAAAAATGCAATACAACTTGGTGCGCGGTATCTGATAATTTTTTTCACTATTCAATATTAATCTAATAGCACTTTGAAAACCATATTCTTTTGCCAAAAACATAGAAAATAATACCACATTAATGGTTCCATCAGTAACAACATTTCTTTTTATTAAAATAGTCTAATCACACTTGATTATTAATAATCATTTAGAAAAGATTGAATGATCTTTTGCTATCTGTGATCAATAAACCAATAATTATTACGTTTATCATAACTTAAAATATTTTGCAATTTTTGTTTCAAGCAAAGTACAACTCAAGACTAATATTTTTGTCTAATTAATAACACCTTGTTCTAATAGAAATCATCGTTTTTGTTATAATTTGTTGTACGTTATAAAACATTTACAGTTTGTCAAATATATACAGTAAAAATTATTGAATTAAGAAAAATGCAACACTCCAATCTTTGAACATTTATCATTTAAACTAATGTATATACACCAGAATATAAACACATATGTAAAATGCATATATGCCATCTAATGAAAAAAACGAAATCATCTATAAATACACAAAATACAAAAATTAAAATCAAGTTTTCTTATTCAAGATATTTAAATGGCACAACAAATTTACAAAATCTATTGTGAAACTAAGATTAAAAATATTTTATACCTCACACCACATATCTTACAAAAATTAACGGTATTGAATAATAACACTCTTAATTGTTACGAAGCAACTTATCGATAAAACCTGTCAAAATAAGAAAACTTTTATTACTGTTTTTTATTACATACAAAAATATCTGTTACACTTGATTGACATAATAGTGGATCCAATTAGTAAATAATAAACACCCATGACTACGCCAAGTAGATGTAGGTATCAAATTAGAATTATTTTGTGGAAAATAATTTACGGGTAACACTGGATTTAAACCAATACGAAGATCTCGAAAATATTCATTAGCCAAAGTTATACTGTCATATTCCGGATGTCCTGTAACGCAAACAATTCGTTTGTCATAACTAGCAAATAAATAAGCTCCTATTTCTTCGGATGCTGCTAAAACTTCTAAATCAGTATTAGTACGTATTATTCTTGTAGGAAAATCAGTATAACGTGAATGAGGTGCTAAAAATGTATCATCAAATCCTCTTGTCAAAAATGCAAACGAATCTAATGTATCATGTTTATAAATACCCATCAATTTATTTTTACGAATCATCTGGGGAATATCATATAATATATTTAATGCAGCTTGCGCTGCCCAACAAATAAATAAAGTTGAAGTTACGTGTTGTATAGCCCATTGTATAATTTCTTTTATTTTTGTCCAAAAAAACACATCACAGAATTTTATTAATCCTAATGGTGCTCCAGTAATAACTAAACCATCATATTTTTCGTTCTTAATATCTATAAAATTACAATAGAAATTATTCAAATGACCAACAGGAGTATTCTTAGGAGTATGTTGATCTACACGTAATAATTGTACATCAATCTGTAAAGGAGAACAGGATAATAAACGTAACAATTGATTCTCTGTTTCAATTTTTTTTGGCATAAGGTTAAGAATAAGTACTTTTAATGAATTGACTGTCGTCATATTTTTAGATGATTCAGTAGTCATTAAAAAAATATTTTCTTTACGTAAAAAATCTACTGCAGGTAATTTATCTAATACCCGAATTGGCATATCTGAATATCCCTTAATGATTCTTGTTGAAAATTTCGAAAATAATCTTCAATATTTTAATTAACCTAAAATAGATCTACTTGGGAGACAAAACAATTTATAGGCAAAACAAAAATCCAACGGCTATTTTGATTTTAATATAGATTTTGGTTATTGTGCGTGACAGACTGTGATTCTGAAATGTTATAATATACACAATTTGTCATATAATTCATTATTGACCATTTACATATTTTTTGAATGTTAGCATGGTATTTTTTTTCTGCAAGACTCCCTACTATTCTGTACTCACTAAAATGTACTGATGGCATTAGCTGTGATTACTAGCTTGTCGTTAATTAAGCAGCTATCGTTTATAAATTATGCATGCAAAAAATGTAAAATATAATATTGTACATTAACATTAGGCTTGAGTGGACTTGAACCACCGACCTCACCCTTATCAGGGGTGTGCTCTAACCAATCTGAGCTACAAGCCTAAATTGACATGGGTAAAGAATAAACAAACGTGTGATAAAACAATAATATAAAATGGCACAGAAAGTAGCACACCTTAAAAAAATTAACGAAAAAAACACTTGCGATATAATTGTTTGATATCTTTAAATACTCTCTTTCGTTTTTCTAAATATTTTTGATGTTCTTCATGACCAAAACAGTCGTCACATGCTCAATTTATCGTATAGTACTGTGAAATGTTATAGTAACAAAAAACACTGAACATCAAAACGCTAAACATATAGATACACAATTATATATAATTTCAGAGGAACTGTATGTTCCAGTTTTTGGTTAATTACTGTGTTTTAATTTGCTGTGTGTAATTCTCCTAAATTTGCAGGTAATAATTGTTTTTTTTAAATCAAAATTGTAACTGTTGAAATTAACCACAAAATAAAAAAGTTACTTACAGTATGGAAATTACAACTTCGTTAATTCAGGTTGTTTTGTTACTTTTCCTTTAATATTTAATTTAATATTAACGACTAGGTTTCCATTCTACACCGAAATTTATTTACTTTTGTACAACTATTACTTACAGATTTTTATTGGTTACAAACTACTGTCATGCTACTTATTGATTTATTGTACAACATGAAGATATCTGTAATAGACAGATATCTTCATGTTGTACAAATCTTCATATTCCTATAAGAAGTATCATAAACTTTAGTTATCCCTAACATATATTTTATTAAAAATTAAAACATCCTAAGTAATATCAGCACGCACTGTACCTTAGATATCTATCATCTGCAACGGAGTTGCTTTAAAAGGTATTTTCTGCTCTGTTAGTCTTTACTTGACTTTTTCTTTTTCTATTTTGTTTTATATTTTGTTTGTTGTTCCTGTCCTTTGATTTCTTCGATTTTCTATTGTTATTGTCTTTGTCCTCCGGTGTTAATTTTTAATGACTTTAGTATTTAAGCAACCAGTGTATAATAACTGAACTTGTCCGTCAATTATATATCGGTTAACATATTGACTTTGACTCGCTATCATTTTATTATCATAAGCATTATCGTTAGTACTGTCAATTTTTTGTTTTGGTATACGTCAGTGTTGTCAATAGTCCATCAATTATCTGTGGCCAATGAGTACTGTCATGATATTGCACTATAATTGATGCTTAAGCGTGATCTTTTTTAAATTGACATGCTTTGATATTGTTAACATCTTTCGCAAGTAATTGTAAATGTATATTCTAGGATACTTAATCTC